>WAPO01000084.1 GCA_015520705.1 Thermococcus sp.
ACCCGGCAACAGGAAGCCTGCAGCTTGTTGTTACAAAACTGGTTAGCTTGAGCGTTGGCATTTCCTCAAATGTCAGCGACGTTGAGGCCAACCAGCCGGCAAACATTACGATAACAGTTTCCAACGACGGAGCATTTGAGGCTGAAAATGTCAACGTGACACTCTATGACAACAACGTGCAGATTAAAAACTGGACAGTCAATGTTCCGGCCAAGGGAGCTGTGAATTTAAACTACATCTATGAATATAGCGAGCAGAAAAAAGGACTTCACAACCTGAAGGCTGTTGTCGGGTATGAGGGCAAAAATATAACCGCCACCTACAAGCTGTATGTTGGAGAAATCGAAATCAGAAGGCAGAACCTCATGACGGCAGGAATGTATATCTGGCCCAATTTATACATGAAGAGATACAACTGGAGCATAAAAGCCCTTGAAAAAGCTAAAAGCATGGCGCTCACGAACGAATCCATGGCTGAGATAGCGGCGCTTGAGAAAAAGCTCGCAGAAAACCACAAGCTGTTCAAGAAGGGATTCACGCTTCTTCAGGGGAGCAGCCCATCCCCAAGAGGAGCATTCATAGTAGCATCTGCATACTACAGGATAAAGGTCATCCAGAAGGAAATAGCAAGTCTCCTCAAGAAGCTTCAAGCGGAGGGCGTTATGAGCAAGGTCAGCAAGGTCGCTGAAGACGTGCAGCACGGAGAGGCAGGTGCAAACCTGAAGGCACTCTATCTGGGCTCGGATAACAACTACTACTACGTGGTCGTCACCACAAACAACACGGAGAACTGGGATGTTGCCTATGGAATCGCCATCGATGCAAAGGAAGGGGGCTACAACGGAACCTCCGACTCATGGGGAAGGAACCTCTGGTTCTCATTCAAACCTGACTATGAAATCTACGCATACTGGAGCTCAGAGGATAATTCAATTGATACCACGAGCTTTGCAGAGTGGAAATCAGGAGAATGGAAGTACAGCAAACCATCCGATGTGGGTGTCAGGATTTCATACACAAAGGACTCACACGGCATAAAGCAGATTGTGTTCATGATTCCAAGGTCTCTGATTCCTGATCCTGAGAAAGCGAAGGTGAGCGCATTCGTTACAGGCGCTGATCCGAGGACGTCCGCAGTCGACTGCCTGCCCTACGATAAAACCATGAACGATCAGGCAAATGAGTGGAACGACCTCGACTGGATAACAACATACGCGACACTGAATGGAACCGGATCAGAGATTCCATCAAAGATAACAATTGACGGCGCACTGGCCGACTGGGAGAACGCCAAAATCGTGATCAGGGAGGCCAACTCAAAATATGCAGGAGCCAATCTCGTGATGCTCGGGGTGGACTATGACGACAACTACCTCTACATAGCACTTGAGGCAAACAACAGCGAAAACTGGGACTTAAGCTACGGAATCGCGCTGGATGTTAAAGAAGGCGGCTACACAAAAGACAGAGACGCATGGGGCAAACTGATAGGATTTACAGAGGGAGTGGACTACGAAATCTACGGCTGGTGGAACAGCAAAACAAAGAGGCTCGAATACAACTTCGGAAAGGATGAGGGCATGCAGCTGGTGAAATATGAAGACGGAAAATGGACATACGACTGGAACAAGCAGTTCAAGGGATTCAAGACGGCATATTTCGGAGGAAGCTCCGGCCTGCAGACTGTGGAGATCAGAATCCCGTGGGAAGCCATAGGAGGAAAACCGAAGGAGGTTAAGATCATCGCATGGATAGCAGGTGGAGACAACACATCAGCAGTTGTGACAGTTCCGGACGATAAGGCCGTTCACGACAGCGCAGACGAATGGAAGGACAGCGATACCCTGAGCAACTTTGTTAAGGTAATGATTTCCTGATTTTCCGTTCTTTTCTCTTTCTAACTTTTCTGTCCTCCTCACAAAATCATTCCAAAGAGATATATGGCCAGTGCCACGGAGAGCTGGTTTGAGAAGTTGTCATCGGGAGGGAGGTCGTAGAACTCGGCCAGCATTCCGGCTAGCGCACCTACAAGGGCATGAGGAAAGCTCATCAGGGAGATCAGTATAATCAGAGCCGAGAGAAAGTATGCCAGACTCCCCTCAACGCTTTTACCGTTCATGAACCTGTGTTTCCCGAGGGTTTTGCCGATTATAGCGGCCATCGCATCCCCCACAGTGGCAACAGCAATCGCCCCCACAGCGATATCTCTGGGAAAGAAATATACCACGATAAATGCAGCTGCTGTGAAGTATATATGCGCAGCGATTCCGCTTCTCTCCTCCTCACGGGTAATCTCGTCTATGTTCTTCTCAAGGGTTGATATAACCTCATCCTGAACATAAAGGCGGAGAACCCTCTTTATTTTATCCCTGAAGGCCTCAACAATCCTGAAAGGTTCCAGAATGAGAAAAACAACCATGGCCATCCCGATGAAGGTTAGAGTGTATGTTCTGTCAGAGAGGATATATACGACGGGCACTATCAGGCCCGTAAGGTGTAGAACCTTCCGCTTAAGCTCTCTTTTCATGCTCACGTCTTATCACCTCCAGAGCCTCTCTTAGATTCCTAACAACGTAATCGGCGTTTTTGGTCCCTCTACCCCTGAAGTAGCCTCTGTTCACGAGGATTGTAACCGCCCCGATGGATTTTCCTCCTTTCATGTCCGTCTCATCCCTGTCCCCAACCATGTATATTTCAGATTCAGCCGGGAAGAGCTTCTTTGCAAGGATGAAGTTGTGCATTTCAAACTTGCTGTGCCCGGTTTCCCCGCTTATTATGATTCCATCGAAGTAGTCCCTTATCCCGAGATACTCAAGCTTCTTCCTCTGCCAGTAGCTGGAGGAATCCGTTATCAGAATTATTCTGGCCCCCATGTCCCTGAGCCCCTTCAGAAACGGCTCGGCATCTGGGAAAAGTTTGAGATTGGAGAAGAAGACCCTGTCAACGAGTTCGAACATCTCATCTATGTCATCCTGCGGGATGTGTGAATAGACTTTTTTCATAGCTCTCTCAAGGATTTTGTCCAGATCCATGAGGTGGAGTTCCCTTATCTGCTCCAAGTCCCTGTATCTGCTGGTGATAATGTAGAAGAGAGCCCTGAACTTCCTCTTCCGTAGAAGATGGGGAAGTAGCCTCAGAAGGGTGTATTTTCCCGCTTCCCACGTGTTGCAGAGGGTATCGTCAAGGTCTAGGAGGACGAGCATATTCAGAAATCCCCCTCCATATTTTTAATCTTTGGGGAGTTGTGCTATTAAGTTTTCCGCATTCTGATCACCTGAATAAGGTTTAACAGGATTATTTTCAGTTTTCTTTTCCGCAGATGGTTTTACTGCTCCCATTCTGGCATAAAAATCCTGCACACAGTTTTGCTCCAACCTCATCTTTAGGTTAAGGTTTAAAAAAGGAGCGCCTAATTTCCATTGATGGGTATGAGGGGAGAGCTCCTGATAGCAGGGGGAATTATACTTATATTCATCGGATTCCTGATGATATTCCTCGGAGTGCTGATGAGCGCGGGAACGCACGGTGAGGTGGAGGGCGGAGGCGTCATCATGATAGGGCCCATCCCCATAGTCTTCGGAACACAGAGAGGAGTCACCATAGCAATGGTTCTGGCAGCTGTTCTGATGCTCCTGTGGATAGTGGGAGCACTTCTCTGGAGGAGGGGATGAAGTGAATTATCTCTTTGCCCTGGCTGTTCTCCTTGTAGTTGCAAAGAGCCTTGAATGGCTTTTTGAGAGGAGAAGCATTCCTCCCATAATAGCCCACGTCCTGACGGGTGTAATCCTCGGTCCCTTCGTCCTCGGGATTGTCCAGCCCCTCGGGGAGCTCAAGGTTCTGTCCGAGTTCGGGCTCCTCATGATGATGCTCTACATGGGTCTAACGAGCAACTTCTCGGCCATAGCTCAGAACACGAAGAAATCCATCACGGTCGCGGCTCTGGGCGTTGCATTTTCCTTCGTACTCGGCTTTGCCACGGTAATGGCCTTCGGGGAGGGTCTGGCAGCTGCGGTATTTGTCGGCATAACCCTCGGAAACACAGCCATAGAGGTGACGAGCGGAATTCTCGTTAAGGAGAGGGTAAAAAGGGAGGTTTCATCCATCCTGATGGGTGCGGCGTTTGCAGATGACATCATAGCGGTCTATCTGATCGGCATAATCACCGCACTGGCCAAAGGGGAGTTCAGAACGTACCCCCTCCTGATACTCACGATTAAAATCGCCATATTCATAACCGGAACGCTGCTGCTTTCAGAGTTTGTATTCAAACGCGCCAAAAGCTTCAACCATATAGTCAAAAACCTGAACATCTTCTTCACATTCACCCTGATACTGACGTTCTCGCTGGCACTGCTTGCCGAAACAGTTGGCCTGCACTACATCATAGGAGCATATCTCGCCGGCCTGACCATCAGCAGGCTCAGGGAAAGACGTGACCCAATGATAATAAGCCGCATAAAGCTGAACGAGCTTATAGAGAACCTGCAGGTGGTTCTTACGGAGTTCTTCATACCACTCTTTTTTGTTTATGTCGGGCTGATGTTCAACCCACAGGTCAGCCAGATAAACCTCGCCCTGATACTGCTCCTCTACGCCGCGGCAGTGCTCGGAAAGCTGATAGGCTGCTCCCTCGGAAGCAGACTTTTCCGGCTCGAATGGAAGGATTCAATACTCATAGGAATCGGCATGGGAGGCAGAGGGAGTCTTGAGCTGGCGATACTGAAGTTCGGCCTCGATACTGGAATAATAAATCAGGCTCTCTTTGCAGGCGTTGTAACAGTCTCCATGATGACTGCCCTGACGACGCCCTTCTTCTTCAGAAGATATCTCAGGAGGATAAAAGGCAAAGCTTAAATTGAAAAGCTGGAAGCTTAATCAAGCAGGTGGGAAAATGGCGATGTTTCCAGAGAGAGGCGCGGATGAGAGTGAAGTTCTTGCAGAGCTTGAAAGGAAGACCCGGAAAGACCTGACATTCGATTCCGGAAAGATTCTCGGGTCAATGTGTACCTATCCACATCCCCTTGCGAGGGAGATACTTGCCCGCTACATTGACAGAAACCTCGGCGATCCCGGCCTCCACCGCGGAAGTCAGGAAATAGAGAAAGAGGCTGTTCAGATGCTCGGCTCCCTTCTCCATCTTGAAGGAGCTCATGGAAACATTGTTTCGGGCGGCACTGAGGCCAACATTCTGGCTGTTCGGGCCTTCAGAAACATCTCAGGAATTGAGAGGCCGGAACTCATACTGCCGAAGAGCGCTCATTTCTCATTTCTCAAAGCCAGTGACCTGCTGGGTGTAAAGCTGGTCTGGGCCGAGCTTAAAGAGGACTATTCCGTGGATGTTAGGGATGTTGAAGCCAAGATTACGGACAGGACAGTGGGAATCATAGGAATAGCCGGGACGACGGGTCTGGGGGTAGTGGATGACATTCCGGCGCTTTCGGATCTGGCCCTCGACTACGGACTTCCCCTTCACGTTGATGCGGCATTCGGCGGCTTCGTGATACCTTTCGCAAAGGCCCTCGGTTACGATCTGCCCGATTTTGATTTCGGGCTTAAAGGTGTTCAGAGCATAACCATAGACCCTCACAAAATGGGCATGGTTCCCATACCCGCGGGAGGCATACTCTTCAGGAAGAGGAAGTTCCTTGAGGCGATAAGCATTCCGGCTCCATATCTGGCCGGAGGAAGGGTCTGGCAGGCCACCATAACAGGAACGAGACCCGGAGCAAACGCCTTAGCCGTGTGGGCGATGATAAAGCACCTCGGCTTTGAAGGATACAAGAGGGTTGTTAAGGAGGCCATGGAGCTTTCGAGGTGGTTTGCAGGGCAGATAAAAGCTATTGGGGGAGCCCACCTTATAAGGGAGCCGGTGCTCAACATAGTCTCCTTCGGAACAAGAGATCTGGAGAGGGTCGAGGAGAGGCTCA
>WAPO01000085.1 GCA_015520705.1 Thermococcus sp.
CTTGGAAACAGGGCGAAAAGCTTATAAATCACCCCCAGCTCAATAACTAACGGCGGTCTGTGCGGTGGTAGTCTAGTCTGGTCTAGGACTGCGGCCTGCCACGCCGCAAGCCCGGGTTCAAATCCCGGCCACCGCACCAGCTATAGCTTTTCTGATTGAAATTATCACAGAATTAACACCTTTTCAGAGTCGTGGCTTTAAAAAATCATAGTCAAGTGAATGTATCTTTGCATAGCTAAGAAAGAAAAAGAAAGCCCGTCAACCCTTCCTTAATCCCGGGAACCAGACCTTCTTTCCGGCTTTTTCCTTCTCTTCATCCCATTCAGCCAGAATCTTCACGGCCTCACTGGCGACAAGGGCAGCCTCCTTCTCCCCGGCCTTTCCGAACTCGTTGGTAACCCTGTTGGCAAAAACAGCGCAGACACAGCCGGCCCTCAGTCCGTAGATGCTGGCGAGCGTGAAGAGAGTTGCAGCTTCCATCTCAAAATTGGTAACATTCGCCTGCCTGAGGTCGTCGAGTATGTTCTTGGCAAAGCTCGGGAAATAGCCCTTCAGACCGGGCCTCCCCTGGCCGAGGTAGAAGCTGTCGGTCGAGGCGGTTATGCCGAGATGATAGCGAACGCCGAGGCTCTCAGCCGCCTCAATCAAAGCCAGGGTAACCTCCAGATCTGCAGCGGCCGGATATTCAACCCGGACATATTGCTTTGAAGTCCCCTCAAGCCTCACCGCGGCTCTGGCTATTATCAGGTCTCCTATCTCCATGCCCGGCTGGATCGCCCCTGTCGAGCCGACGCGTATGAAGGTATCCGCGCCTATTGCCGCGAGCTCTTCAACCGCTATGGCCGATGAAGGCCCTCCTATCCCCGTGGAGGTAACGCTGATCTGCACCCCCTTGTATTTCCCTGTGTGCGTCCTGTATTCGCGGTGGAATGCTATCTCCTCGGCTTCATCCCAGAGAGAGCTTATCTTGGGCACCCTCTCCGGGTCGCCCGGCAGGAGGACATATCTCGCCACGTCCCCGGGTCTGCAGGCGATATGGTACTGGTATCCCTCTTTTGTCTGCGGTCTATCCGCCGATACGAACTTCATGTCCCTCACCTGATATGGATTCTCAAAAGATAAATAAAAGCATTTGTATAATATCCTGCGGTGGGAAAATGCTCAGATGCATGAAATGCGGCAGAACATATCCTGATGAATTCAGGCTTGCATGCGAATGCGGCGGCCTTCTCGATGTGATTAACAGGTTTGAAAAGCCGTTTGAGACCCTTCTCAGGAGGAGATACCTCGATGTCAGGCGGTATCTCGGCTTTCTTCCAATCCGTGAGGAGCATGCCCCAAACTTAACGCTTCCCATAACCCCCGTTGTTGAAAGGGAAATCTGTGGTGTCAGGGCTATTTTCAAGCTTGAATATCTGATGCCATCCGGCTCCTTCAAGGACAGGGGAACCTATGTGACGGCCGCCAAGCTTAAGGAAGCGGGAATAAGGGAGGTTGTTCTGGACTCCTCGGGCAATGCGGCAATAAGTCTGGCCCTTTTTGCCGGAGTCGAAGGGCTGAGAGCGCATATTTTCATCCCAAAATCCACGAGTGAAGGAAAGAAACACGCACTCAGAAAGCTGGGCGCTGAGGTGCATGAAATCGCGGGTTCGAGGATGGAAACGCACGAAGAAGCTCTTAAGTTTGAAGGCGGCACATACATCTCCCACTGGGCCAATCCCTACTTTCTGGAGGGAACCAAAATAGCGGCCTATGAGACTTTTGAGCAGGTGGGGAGAATTGACTACGTGATTTCCCCGGTAGGGAGCGGTTCACTTTTCATAGGACTCTACAAGGGGTTCAGAGAGCTCCGCGAACTGGGGCTCGTGGAATCACTCCCCGCCATGATTGCGGTTCAGGCCGCGGGCTATGAAAGCCTCTGCAGAAGAAGCCGGGAAAAGAGCGTGCTGGCTGAGGGAATAGCGATTCCTGAGCCTCCGAGAAGGGAGCAGATGCTCCAGATTATTGAGGAAACCGGAGGCATGTGCGTCTCCGTCAGGGATGAAGAGGTGGAATCAGCCCTCCGCGAGCTCTGGAGGATGGGGTTCCTCGTGGAGCCCACATCCGCCGTTGTGATGGCCGCACTCAGAAAAATCACCGCCAGGGGGCTTGTGGAGGAAGGGGCCAGAGTTCTCCTTCCCCTGACAGGTTCGGGGCTGAAAAGCAAAACACTATAAATTTTAATGCAGAAACACTCTGGGGTGAGATTATGAGGTATCCCGTGGTTGCTGGACAGTTCTATCCTGTGGATGGAGAGCTCACGGCCATGCTCGCGGAGTTTTTCAGCGACATGGGCACAGCTGGGAGCTCAAGGAGAATAACGGCCGGAGTGGCACCGCATGCCGGCTACATCTTTTCAGGCTTCACAGCTTCGAGAACGTTTAAAGCAATATACGAGGACGGCCTCCCTGAGACGTTTGTCATAATTGGGCCAAACCATACGGGACTGGGCTCCCCCGTGGCCATCTATCCATCGGGACGGTGGTCGACTCCCCTCGGCGAGATTGAGGTGGACTCCGATATGGCAAAGGAGATTGCAAAACGCTCGGGAATAGCTGACCTCGATGATCTGGCCCACAGGTATGAGCACTCCATTGAGGTTCAGCTTCCTTTCATCCAGTACATAGCTGAAAAAGCAGGGCGGGAAGTTCGGATAGTTCCCATCGCCCTCGGTCTGCAGGATGAGGATGTTTCAGAGGACTTGGGAAGGGCAATCTTTGAAGCGTCGCAGGAGCTTGGGAGGGACGTTGTGGTGATAGCGAGCACAGACATGATGCACTACGGCTATGCATACGGTTACGTGCCCTTCAGGGCAAGAGGTGACGACCTGCTCGGCAGAATCCGGGAGTGGGACTTCAGGGTCATCCAGAAGGTTCTTGAGTTTGACTTTAGGGGCATGTTTGAGGAACTCAGGGAGATGAACCATACGATGTGCGGCCCGGGTGGAGTTGCTGCCGCGATAGTGTTTTCGAGGCTTGCCGGGGCTGTTGAAGCCGAGCTTCTGCACTACACAACGAGCTACGAGGTCAGCAGGAGCACGGACGCAATAGTTGGTTATGCATCGGTTGTTATGAAGAGAGCCTGAGGCTTTTCTTTCTGGTTTTCCGGTTCATTCCGCTGCGGCAAACCGTCAGTGCAGGGTTAAGTTTATTATCCTCGGAAGCATAATTTGAATCATGAACTTGGAATAGGATGAGGCAGCCGGGATATGAAAGGGTTGCGCTGATTGATGGCCTAAGCCTTTCATCTGGAGGCGATAGAATGAGAAATCTGAAGATTTGGTTTCTATTCAAGTGGAGAGCAGAAAAAACAGCCCTCCAAGAGGTGAAGTATGTATGAGATATTCATACTTGTATGCTGAGGACATACTCAAATCTGAAAAGAGAGAACGCTACACTGCTGCTGGAGATTCTGTAACTGCTGATGCGGTTCTCAGGAACCCGGAAGCTATTGGAGAAGCTGTTAAAAATGTTCCTGAAGAAATCGGCAGAATAACCAAAAGGAGGGTTTAAAATGAGAGTTCTCGCTTCAGCACCTGCCAAAATTATCCTCTTTGGAGAGCACAGTGTTGTTTATGGAAAACCTGCCATAGCCGCTGCTATAGATATGAGAACCTACGTCAGAGCGGAGTTCAACAAAAACGGAAGGATAAGAATAGAGGCGAGGGATATAAAAACCCCTGGACTGACGGTTTCATTCTCGGAGGATCAGATATACTTTGAGACAGACTACGGAAAGGCCGCTGAAGTGCTGAGCTATGTGAGGGAGGCGATAAACCTCGTGATGGAAGAGGCAGACAGACAGAAGGGAGTAACCGTTTCAATAACCTCCCAGATACCTGTGGGTGCCGGCCTTGGGTCATCGGCAGCCGTGGCAGTTGCGACCATAGGGGCAGTCTCAAAGCTTCTGGGGCTGGAGCTCAGCGGTGAAGAGATTGCAAGGCTCGGCCACAGGGTTGAGCTTCTTGTTCAGGGGGCCTCAAGCGGCATTGATCCGACAATCTCTGCTATCGGCGGCTTTCTCCACTATAAGAGGGGCAGCTTTGAGCACCTCCCATTCATGGAGCTGCCCATCGTGGTCGGTTACACCGGCTCAAGCGGCTCCACCAAGGAGCTGGTTGCCATGGTCAGGGAAACCTATGAGGAGATGCCCGACATAATAGAGCCCATACTCCTGTCCATGGGCAAGGTGGTTGATAAGGCGAGGGAAATCCTGATTTCCGAGCTGGACGAAGATATCAGGTTCCGGCTCCTCGGGAAGCTCATGAACATCAACCATGGCCTTCTTGATGCCCTCGGAGTCTCAACAAAGAAGCTCAGCGAGCTTGTTTATGCCGCAAAAACCGCCGGGGCTCTGGGGGCAAAGATAACCGGGGCCGGCGGCGGAGGCTGCATGTATGCCTTAGCTCCGGGGAAGCAGAACGAGGTTGCCACGGCGATAAAAATCGCCGGAGGAGTTCCGATGATAACGAGGATAAGCAGGGAGGGTCTGAGGATTGAGGAGGTAGTCAAATGATAATCATAAAGCTCGGTGGCAGTGTGATAAGCGATAAGGGGAAGCCGTATTCCTTCGACAGGGAGACCGTGGAGGAAATAGCTGATGAAATCGCCCGGTTTTATCCGGATGAGGATTTCATCATTGTCCACGGCGGCGGGAGCTACGGGCACCCCCTCGCCAGAGAATACGGCATCAGGGAGGGAATTGAACCCAATCCGGAGCTAAAGCGCATAGGGTTCTCCAGGGTGCATCAGGCAATGCTCGAACTGAATGATAAAATCATGGACATTCTCCTTGAAAAGCGCCTTCCGGCATTTTCGGTTTCAACTTCGTCCGTTTTTATAACCCAGGATGGAAGCGTCGCCTATGGCGATGTTGAAGTGATTAAAAGGCTTATCTCTCTGAGGTTTATACCTGTTCTCTTCGGGGACGTTGCTGTGGACCTTGAAAAGGGAATAGACATCCTCTCCGGCGACCAGATAATCACATATCTGGCCAAAATGCTCAGGCCGAGCAAGGTGGTATTCCTGATGGATGTTGATGGAATATACGACGGAAAGCCCGATGAAGGGAGCCTCCTCTGGGAAATCAAGGTGGAGGAGATAGAGGGGCTGATCAGCAAACTCTCGGGCTCTGCCGGGATAGACGTTACAGGAGGCATAGCAAACAAGCTGAGAGAAGCCAGAGAAATTGCGCAGTTCTCCGAGGTCTGGTTTGTGAACGGCAGGATTCCGGGAAGGCTGGGCGGCGCTGTGCTCGGTGAAGGCACGGGCACAAGGATTCCAAAAACCTCTTAACCTCCTTCTTCTTTTTCTATTTGGTGGTGTTCATGGATAAGGAAGAGCTCACCATTCAGAGAAAATTCGAGCACATAGAGCACTGTCTCAAACGTCAGGTGGAGGCTCATGTTAGCAGCGGTTTTGAGGATGTTTATTTTGTCCACAGCTCACTTCCCGAGATTGATAAGGATGAGGTTGATCTGAGCGTTGAGTTTCTGGGGAGGCGTTTTGATTACCCCATATTCATCGCCGGGATGACAGGCGGGACGAAGGGCTCGCAGCTCGCCGGGAGGATAAACAAGACGCTCGCCAGAGCAGCGCAGGAGCTGAACATTCCCATGGGCATTGGGAGCCAGAGGGCCATGATAAGAAAGCCCGAAACATGGGAGAGCTACTACGTCAGGGATGTTGCTCCCGATGTTTTCCTCGTTGGAAATCTCGGTGCCCCCCAGTTCGCCGAGACAATTCCGGAGCGATACGGCATCGAGGAGGCGCTGAAGGCGGTTGAGACGATTCAGGCTGATGCTCTGGCCATACACCTCAACCCGCTCCAGGAGAGCGTCCAGCCCGAGGGGGATACGCAGTACCGGGGTGTTTTGAAGGCCTTGGCGGAGCTTAAGGCCGAGTTCCCCTACCCGATAATCGCCAAGGAGACCGGTGCTGGCGTTTCCATGGAGGTCGCGGTAAGGCTGGAGAGCATAGGGATAGATGCCATCGATGTTGGCGGCCTGGGAGGGACGAGCTGGGCAGGGGTTGAGTACTACAGGGCAAAAGATGAGAGTAGCAGAAATCTTGCCCTCCGCTTCTGGGATTGGGGGATTAAAACGGCTATAAGCGTTGCAGAGGTGCGCTACGCCACGGAGCTCCCGATCATAGCCACGGGCGGGATGAGGGACGGAATAATGATGGCAAAGGCTCTGGCGATGGGTGCGACCTTTGCAGGGGTGGCACTCCCGCTGCTCAGGCCGGCCGTTAAAGGCGATGTTGAGGGCGTCATCAAGGTTCTCAGGCGCTATATAGAGGAAATCAGAAATGCAATGTTCCTCGTCGGAGCTAAGAACGTCGAGGAGCTGAGGAAGGTTCCTCTCGTCGTCACGGGCTTCACGAGGGAGTGGCTGGAGGGGAGGATTGATCTCTGGGCCTACCTCAGGGGCGGCAGGTTCTGAGTTTCCTTTTCTCCCTTCGAAATGCACACCTTTTTAAACCCCGGCCTCAACTATTATTCAGCATGGCCTTATGCTCGTCGAGCTTAGAGGCCAGAAAGGAGGATAAGACATGATAAAAATACACACACTTAGCGGTTACGAGGAAGTCGGGAAGAATATGACCGCCGTTGAATACAACGGTGAGGTTGTTATAATCGATATGGGAATCAGGCTGGACAGGGTTTTAATCCATGAGGATGTTAGCATCCAGAGCTTTCCAACGAAGGAGCTCCAGAAGCTCGGGGCGATACCGGATGACAGGTCTGTAAGGAATAAAAAAGTCGTTGCAATCACTTTTTCCCACGGTCATCTGGATCACATCGGGGCGATAGCAAAGCTCGCCCCCCACTACCCGGACGTGCCCATCTACGGCACTCCATACACAATAAAGCTCGCAAAGAGCGAGGTCAAAAGCGAGCAGTATTTTGAGGTCAAGAACCCGATGTATGAGACAAACTACGGGGAGATTGTTCAGGTCAGCGAAAATCTGGCGGTTGAGTTCATCCAGATAACCCACTCAATTCCCCAGTCGGCTATGGTTGTTGTGCACACTCCTGAAGGGGCCGTCGTCTATGCGTGCGACTACAAATTTGACAACAATAACCCTCTCGGCGAGAGGCCGGACTACAAACGCCTGAGAGAGCTCGGACAGGAAGGCGTCAAGGTTCTTATTCCGGAATCAACGCGTGTTGCCCAGCCGACGAAAACACCGAGCGAGGCCGTTGCAAAAATGCTCCTTGAGGATTTCTTCCTCTATGAAGGGATGGAGGAGAAAGGTCTTATAACGACGACCTTTGCGAGCCACATCTCAAGGCTTCAGGAGCTGATTGAGGTTTCAAACGCCATGGGACGGCAGGCAGTGCTGATCGGCCGTTCGCTCGCAAAATATACAGGAATAGCAAAGCAGCTCGGCCTTATAAAGATGAAGGGCTCGAGGGTTTTGAGAAGCCCCAATGCGATCAAAAAAGTCCTCAGGGAGGTTGCCGGGGCGAGAGAGAACTACCTCCTGATTGTTACGGGGCATCAGGGCGAGCCCGGAGCGGTTCTGACAAGGATGGCAAACGGGGAGCTTTACAACATCGGCAAAGAGGACACCGTCGTTTTCTCCGCCGGGGTCATACCCAACCCTCTGAACGTGGCCCAGAGATACGCACTGGAGACAAAGCTTAAAATGAAAGGGGTCAGAATGATTAAAGACCTGCATGTCTCGGGTCATGCCTCCCGGGAAGATCACCGCTATCTGATCAGAATGCTCAACCCGGAGAATATAATCCCAGCCCATGGCGACTTCAGAATGCTAACCCACTACGCTGAGCTTGCTGAGGAGGAAGGTTATTTAATCGGAAGGGACGTCTTTGTATCCAGAAATGGATATAAGGTCGAAATAACGTGAGGTGGTATAATGGGGAAGTTTGATGATCTCTTCAGGAGGATAAAGGAACAGGCCAAGGCCGTTGATGACGTCATATTTGAACTCATCCCTGAAAAAGACCCGAAAGACCTGTATGATGCGGTAAGGCACTACCCCCTCGCAGGAGGAAAGAGAGTGAGGCCATTTGTTGTCCTCAGAGCGGCCGAAGCGGTCGGCGGCGATCCGGAAAAGGCGCTTTATCCTGCAGCTGCCGTGGAGCTGCTTCACAACTACTCCCTTGTTCACGATGACATAATGGACATGGACGAGTTAAGAAGGGGAAGGCCCACAGTCCACAAGCTCTGGGGCGTCAATATGGCGATTCTAGCTGGAGATCTGCTCTTCTCAAAGGTCTTTGAGGCCATAGCCAAGACCCCTGTGGAGCCTTCAAAGGTCGTCAGAATTCTCGATGTGATGGCAAGGACTTCAAACGAGCTCTGCGAGGGGCAGGCGATGGATATCGAGTTTGAAACGAGGGAGGAGGTAAGCGTCGGCGAGTACCTCAGGATGATAAGCGGCAAAACCGGGGCACTCTTCGACGGCTCGGCCACCATAGGTGCGATAGTTGGAACCGAGAACGAGGACTACATAAACGCCCTCTCCCGGTGGGGCAGAAATGTGGGCATAGCATTCCAGATATGGGACGATGTTCTCGACCTCATAGCCGACGAGGAGAAGCTCGGAAAGCCCGTCGGCAGCGACATAAGGAAGGGCAAGAAGACCCTCATAGTGAGCCACTTCTTCGACAACGCGAGCGAGGAAGATAAGGCCGAGTTCCTCAGGGTCTTTGGAAAATATGCAGGCGATGCAAAGGGAGACGCGCTGATACACGACGAGAAGGTCAAGGAGGAGGTGGCGAAGGCCATAGAGCTGCTCAAAAAGTACGGCAGCATCGACTACGCGGCGAAATACGCCAAGAACCTCATCAGGGAGGCCAACGATGCCCTGAAGATACTCCCGGAGAGCGAGGCGAGGAAAGATTTAGAGCTTCTCGCTGAGTTCCTCGTCGAGAGGGAGTTCTGACCGTTTTCCTAAATTTTCACAAGCATCCACAGAATCTTTGCAGGTTTGTTAGTTTTATTTAAGGTATAATGAGGGGTATTAGGTTCATTATACGAAAATTCTCCAGTTTTTATTTGGAATTCTCCTTTGTCCGTAATCAAAACGACTTCTCCCTCAATAATGTATGCAAATTCATGATGATTTTTATGGATACTAACTCCTTCCTCAGGGAGCTTTGAATGTGGAGGCATTGTAAGTATTCCAACCTGAATCCTATCCTCTATCTCGAGAACCTTTATTGCATGCCCTAGACATTCATTCCACTTTCCATTAAAATTGTAAACCTCGACCATACCTGCTCACCTTTATTTAATTTTGAAGTTTTATAAAATCTTGAT
>WAPO01000086.1 GCA_015520705.1 Thermococcus sp.
GTGCAAAGTTTCGCGCTGGTGGAAAAGTGCGTGCTTTTCTAAGAATGCCAAATTTCCAAGGGGTTACTCATTAAATGGCCATTTTACAAGTGTTTGCCTCCTCGAAGCGTCCTTCGGGCGCCAGAATGAAATGCAAACTTCTTGAAGTGCACTCCTCAACGGGGTTTTACAGATTGAAATACACGGATTTTTTGCATGGGAACTCTTACGGGTGCTCCTTTAAAGGGGTTTAACCCTAAAAAAGTCTGTTTGAAAGCAAATCCAAGTTTAAGGTGAGCCTCTCTGGAAGCATGCCCTTTTCTAACGCTCATTTAGGCAATCTTCCTCTCAGACTTTTTCCAAAAGCTTCAGCAGTGGCAGTTAAAAACTATTTAGCCAATCACCGAAAGCATCAAACAAGCTTAAGCTTAAAAACACGGTACTAAAGTAGAGATGGTGGTCAGAATGGCTATTTACTTCATAGGTTTAGGACTGTATGATGAGAAGGACATCACACTCAAAGGTCTTGAAACAGCGAGAAAATGTGAAATGGTCTTTGCCGAGTTCTACACATCCCTGCTTGCTGGAACAGAGATAAAGAAAATCGAGAAGCTTATAGGAAAACCGATTAGGGTTCTAAGCAGGGAGGAAGTGGAGCTTCATTTTGAGGAGATCGTCCTCCACGAAGCCAGAGATAAGAATGTGGCGTTCCTAACAGCAGGAGATCCAATGGTGGCAACAACCCATTCAGATCTGAGGATCAGGGCAAAAGAGATGGGCATTGAGAGCTATGTAATCCATGCCCCTTCCATATACTCCGCCGTGGGTGTTACGGGACTTCACATCTACAAATTTGGAAAAAGCACCACTGTGGCCTATCCTGAAAAGAACTGGTTCCCCACAAGCCACTACGATGTGATAAAGGAGAACCGCGAAAGGGGCCTTCACACGCTACTATTTCTTGATATAAAGGCAGATCAGGACAGATATATGACTGCAAATGAGGCCATGGAGATACTCCTTCAGGTTGAAGAGATGAAAAAACAGAGAGTCTTCACGCCTGACACGTTCGTCGTCGTTCTGGCACGGGCTGGCTCCCTGAACCCAACGCTCAGGGCGGGCTATGTCCGGGACATGATCAATGAAGATTTTGGAAAACAGCCCCATGTGATGGTTGTTCCCGGGAAGCTGCACATAGTTGAGGCGGAATATTTAATAGCCTTTGCCGATGCACCGCAGGACATTCTCAAGGAGGTTTAGCGAAACCTTTATATTTCCGCTCCTTTCATTATTGCCGGGAAAGGGCCCGTGGTCTAGACTGGTTATGACGTCGCCCTCACACGGCGAAGGTCCGGGGTTCGAATCCCCGCGGGCCCACCAACACAAACTTCGCTTGCGCGAAGTTTGATCAAACTTTGCACTGCAAAGCAAGTGCTGCTTTCACTCCGTTCAAGCGTCCTTGACGGATGGCGGAAAAAGCATGTGCTCTTTTGAAAAGTGAATTTTCGGGGGTTTACTCTTCAAGGGCAATCTACAGTGTTTACTCTTCTCAAGGCATCCAAAGGACGTCGGAATAAAGTGCAAACCCAAAAAGTCTCCTATCAGTAAAAGAAAATAAAGCCCCAATCAAGCTCTACCCATGGAATTTGTTGCGAAAACTACTTAAACATTTTTGGCTAACCTAACTTGGTGAGAACCCTTGGAGATAAGCAAGAGGGAAGAGGAGTATCTTGAAACCATGTATATGCTCCATAAGAACAGGGGAATTATACGGGTGAAGGATATTGCAAGAATGATGAAGGTAAAGCCCCCGAGTGTCGTTGATGCCCTCAAAAAGCTAAACGAGAAGGGGCTTGTCCATTACGAGAAGTATGACAGGATTCTTCTGACAGAAAAGGGGCGGAAAATCGCGGAGACGACATACTCCAAGCACATCCTCCTGACGGAGTTCTTCATAGAGATTCTGGGGATACCCCCTGAGATTGCAGAGCAGGACGCCTGTCAGTTCGAGCACTATGTGCATGAGATAACAGCCGAGAGGATAAAGGAGTTCGCCAGATTCATTCAGGAGCAGTGTCCCTACGTTCTGAAGCAGTTCATAAAGGAGAAGCTTGCGGAAGAAAAATGAAGGTTAAAAATTCAGAAAACCCCTCCGAGATATGCGAAGTAGCAGAGGAACACGAAAGCAAGGACATACATGAGCGGGTGTATCTCCCTCCATCTGCCGCTGGCGGCTTTGATTATTGTGTAGCTTATGAATCCCATCCCTATTCCATCTGCGATTGAGTATGTATAGGGTATCGTTATCAGGACGAGGAAGGCGGGTATGGCTTCAGTGGCGTCTGTGAAATCCACCTCTTTGATGGCGCTGAGCATGTAGTATCCGACTATCACAAGTGCCGGCGCCGTTGCAAAGGCAGGAATCGCTCCCGCAAGCGGTGCTATGAAGAGGCCTATTGCGAGGAAGAGAAATCCTGTAACCAGTGCCGTCATCCCCGTTCTTCCGCCCTCTTCAATTCCTGCGGCGCTCTCTATGTAGGTCGTAACAGTTGATGTTCCGAGCACAGCACCAAATGTCGTCCCGATGGCATCGGTGAGGAGGATTTTCTCAGCGTCCGGAATCTTCCCCTCCTTTGTCAGGAAGCCTGCTTTGGCACTCAGCCCTGTAACCGTTCCAAGGGTGTCGAAGAAGTCGACCATGAAGAAGGCGAAGACCACACCCAGCGCGCCCACATTCAGCAGTCCCCTGAGATCCATTTTCATGAACGTGTAGCTTATGGTTGGGGTGGAGAAGAGCTGGCTCGGCCATGGGGCGGCGCCTGTGACCCATCCGAGGATGCTCGTTGTTATGATTGAGAGCAGAAGGGCGCCTTTTATTCTCCTTGAGATGAGGACTGCTGCAAGCAGGAGACCGAAGAAGAAAAGCACCACTTCTTTGGTTGCGAGTGCGGGAGCATTCAGGCCGGTAAATTTGAGGACTCCCTTCTGAACCACAGCCGAGAGCAGGCCCACATCGTTGAGCCCTATGAAAGTCAGAAATAGCCCAATTCCAGCGCCGACAGCATATTTCTGGCTGAGCGGAATTGCGTGTATGATTGCGCTTCTGACCTTCGTGATGCTGAGTATAATGAAAATTATTCCCTCAACAAAGACAGCGGCTAAAGCCACTCTCCAGTCGTATCCCATTCCAAGCACAACGCTGTAGGCAAAGTATGCGTTAAGCCCCATTCCGGGAGCTAAAGCAAAAGGCTTCCTGGCGTAGAGTCCCATTATTATGGTGGTTATGCCCGAGGCGAGCGCTGTGACGGCAACGAGGGAGTCGAAGGCCCCTTTACCCATAGCATCGCTCAAAATCGCCGGATTTACAAACAGGATGTATGCCATCGTCATAAAAGTTGTTACTCCGGCTAAAACTTCCGTCTTCATGTTAGTGCGGTACCTCTCAAATTCAAAATAACTCTCAAACCAGTTCATAATCGCACCCCCTGATTGATTCAAAAATGATAAAACTAGAACATTTTTTAAAGCTTTTTAAACAAATATCTGTTTAACTTCAAAGGAGGGTGAAGCTCCTGATCTCAATGCCAACCTTTCTGGGAATTCTCTCGGGGGGGAAGGGGAGCTCGTTGAGGAACCTCTCCGCGATTATCAGATGTCCATTAATCTCAAGTTTGAGCCTTATCCTTCCAGGAAGGAGCTCATAGTCCCTTACCTCTGCTTCGTTTCCCTCCACGATATAAACGCTTTCTGGCCTGAAGAATATTCTTACTCTTCCAGCTTTTTCTGTTTTGAAACAGAGGCTGCCGAGGCAGGCCTTTTCCCCATCAGACTGAAGCTCCAGGATGTTGGAGAGGCCCAGAAACCTCGCAACAAACTCCGTTCTTGGCCTGTAATAGAGCTCCAGCGGTTTTCCGACCTGCTCGATTACTCCGATGTTCATGAGTGCTATTCTGTCGCTGATGGCCATGGCCTCCTCCTGATCATGGGTAACGTATATTGTTGTTATCCCGAGCTCCTTCTGTATCCTCCGCACCTCTCCCCTCAGACGCTCCCTTATTTTTGCGTCGAGGTTGCTGAGAGGCTCGTCGAGGAGAAGGAGCTCTGGCTCGATTACCAGCGCCCTCGCGAGAGCTACGCGCTGCTGCTGACCGCCGCTCAGCTGCTCCGGGTAACGATTCTCAAGCCCGCCCAGCCCCACGAGTTCGAGGGCCCATCTGACCTTTTTCTCTATCTCCTGCCTCGGAAGCTTTTTCATCTCAAGGCCGAAGGCGACGTTTTTGAAAACCGTCATGTGCGGGAAGAGGGCGTAGTCTTGGAAGACTATCCCGATGTTCCTCTCATAGGGGGGGATGTCGTTAACAGCCCCTCCGTTGAAGAGAACCTCTCCACTGTCCGGCCTCTCAAACCCCGCGATTATCCTCAGCGTTGTCGTTTTCCCGCAGCCGGAAGGCCCCAGTAGCGTCAGAAACTCCCCCTCTCTGGCTTTCAGTTTTTTAATTTCAAGCCTGAATCCATCCTTAATCCTGACTATGCCTCTGAGCTCAAGGATCACCATACCTCCTCACCTATCCTCTCGATTATCATAAAGCTGATTCCAGAAATTGCCATAAGGATTACAGAGAGAGCCGAGGCGCTGCCAAACTGCCTCGAACCGAGGAAGCGGTATACCGCAATGGTTATCGTAGTGTATTCTGGCGAATAGAGCATGTAGGTTGCCCCAAGCTCCGCTATGCTCATGGCAAATGCAAAAATCGCCCCCACGATTATCCCTCCCATGGCAAGGGGAAGCTCCACCCTGAGGAATGCCTTCCACTCTGTGGCACCCAGACTCACAGCGGCCTCACTCAGACTCGGCTTAATTTTCCTCAGAACGGCTGAAATTGCCCTGAGAACAAAGGGATATGCTATGACTGTATGAGCCAGAACTATTATAATCCATGTTCTGTAAAGAGGAGTTGCATGGAAGGCTTTTATGTAGCCCAGACCGAGGGTTATTGCCGATGAGCCTAAGGGCAGCATAACCAGAGCGTCAAAGATGTTCTTTCCCCTGAAGTGCCACCTGTGGAGCGAGTATGCCACAATCAGTGCTATGATCGTTGAGAGAACCACCGTGCCAAATCCGAAGAGCAGGGAGTTCCTTATGGCTGTCAGCGTGGTTGCACCAAAGATTGGATTGTATCTGGCTGAAAAAACCCTGTGGTACCACTCCAGACTGAAATGTCCGTTGTAGATAAGGGAATCATACACGACGGCAAGCAGGGGCGACACTATGAAGATGAAAACTATCAGGGAGTAAAGGAGTATCAGCGCCCCCTTCACACTCATCAGCTCTTTCAGGGTCATTTTTCGGGGCTCCCTGAAAACTCTCTGCTCCTCTGCCTTCGAGTATGAGTCGAGGCTTTTGATGTAGATATACATGAAAATAAAGCTCAGGCTTATCTGGATTATTGCCAGCGCTGAACCCGTTTTGAAGTCAAGGAGGGTCATTATCAGCATGAATATATCAACCTCTATGGTGGCATACTGATACCCCCCAAGAATCAGGGGTATTGAAAAGCTCAGAAAACAGAAAACGAATGTTAGCATTGCGGAGGCAAATATGGAAGGCATGAGCATCGGGAGGGTAACTTTTCTGAAAAGTGTAAAGCCCTTCGCTCCGAGGCTCATGGCAACCTCCTCATAGTGGGGGTTTATGCGCTGCCACAGGGAGGAGACCATCCTTATGACGATGGGGAAGTTGTAGAAGGCGTGGGCGATGAGTATTGCCTTCCAGCTGTAGAGGATTCCCCAGTCTCCAAAAAGCCGCGTGAAAAAGCCCTCCTTTCCGAAGAGAAGGAGGAAGCCGAGAGCGACCATTATGCTCGGCATGACGAAGGGCACAGTTAAAAAGGCTTTTATAACTCTTTTTCCCGGAAAATCGTATCTGGCAAAGAGATATGCTCCGGGAAGACCGAGGAGGAGCGTCAGGCCTGTGGATGCGAGGGCTTGTTCAACCGTGAAAAATATTATATGTCTGTGGTAGCTGTTTGATAGAATCGAGAGGAGATACTTCAGCGTAAATCCGTTGTCCCAGAGCCCTTCACGGATTATGCTGATTAGGGGGATGTAGAAGAAGATTAACAGGAATGCCAGTGGAACGAGGAGTATGATCTTGGAGAGCCTAAATCTCATGCACATAACTCAGTTTTGATGGTTTATAAGTGTTGATTGCGAGGGCAATGTGGTAGTGTTGTAAAATAACACGGTTTTCTTATCTACTGTTTATGGTTCCTTCTTTTTCTAATTTCTATAACGATTTTTTATAGTTACAACTAAGAATGCCAATTTTGTAACTTTTTGAATCCTTGAAAATCGAAATGCGTATATATGCTAATAATTTTACATACCTATGGTGATTGAGATGGCGAGAGTCATCTTGACGACTGATGAAACCTTGGCAAGTACCTATCATGACATCCCCCTGCTCGATTTCCTCGGTTGTGCCCCTTACAAGAAGCTTCCTGCTTGGATATATTCTCTTCTGGACAGCCAGATACCTGATGAGAATGGCCTTTTAAGTCAGGCCCCTTATGGGTTGAGGAAAGTAGAAGCGGCCCTGCTGAGGGACGGCTTCAGACGGGATGAAGTTGTGGTTGCCCACCCAAAGGCTGTGGAACGCTTCATCGATGAAAAAACAACAATAGTGGCCCTCCATGAGATGGATCCCCTCGGCCTCGGGCCGGTCAGCATGATGTTCACGAATGGCGGCCAGTGGAGGAACTACACGAGCGTCAAGTTCAGGGAGCTCGTCGAGAGAATAAACAGGGTTAGGGAATCAAAGGGGTTGAAGTTCAAGCTCGTTGTGGGAGGGCCTGGTGCCTGGCAGCTCGAATTCAGACAGCCGGCTAGGGAGAAGCTCAGGATAGATCATATTATCATGGGCGAGGTTGACCATATCGCTGGGAAGCTTTTCCGCGATATAGAAAGCGGGGCAGCAGATGAAACGATATTCGTGAGAGGCTGGCCAAAGGCAGAGGAAATTCCAACGATAGTTGCCCCGTCTTACAAGGGGCTCGTTGAGGTGATGAGGGGTTGTGGAAGGGGATGCCGCTTCTGCGAGCCCAATTTAAGGGTGGCCCGCTACATACCTCTTGGGAAGATAGAAGATGAAATAAGGCTCAACGTCAGCGCAGGAATAGATCACGCTTGGCTGCACAGCGAGGATATATTCCTGTATAAAGTGGAGGATAGGAGGAATTTCTATCCCAACGCTGAGGCCGTTGTGGAACTCTTTGAGGTTGCAAGAAGGTACACAAAGAACGTGAATCCGACCCACGGTGCGGTAGCTGGAGCACTGGCAGTTCCTGGAATGATAGAGAGAATTTCAGAGATAGTTGAAGCTGGCCCCTACCACTGGGTTGGGATACAGGTTGGCTTTGAGACGGCTTCGCCTGAGCTGATCGGAAAGTATATGAATAACAAAATGAAACCATTCTCAGCTGAAGAATGGCCCTGGGTTTTACTCAACGGAACTTATATCCTCAATAAGAACTATTGGTTCCCTGCTTATACCACCATACTAGGTCTTCCCGGGGACAGCGATGACTACGAGATAATGACCGCGCGCCTGATCGTCACAATGGAGCGTGAGCTTGAGGAAAGGCTCGGTAAGAGGGCTCACTTCACGGTCACGCCTCTCTCCTTCGTCCCAATGGGCCTTCTGAAGGATCAGGAGTTCTACAAGATCGATGACATGATAACATATGGCCAGTTTCTTCACCTGTACTATGCGTGGAAGCACCTGATACGGGAGGTTACAAAGGGACTGCCAGCGGTGATGAAGAACAACCCGTTCCTGTTACCGTTCTATCCGCTCGCCCATTTAGGGGCGAGAATGGTCATAAGGCAGATTGAGAAGTGGGGCAAAAAGAAAGGCTATGAGGTCAGGAGGCTCGAACCCCTGGAAGACCTCAGAATTGATGTTGAGGAGCACAGGTGGTACAGCATCCCCAATCTCGCCGAGATTTATTGATCACACCTTTATCTCCATATATTTCTTCTTCATGAGCAGGGCATCACCCTCGATGTTGGGGCTCTCGCTTATAACAACCCCTTTTACCTTAAACTCCTTCAGAATCCTGAGAAGCTCCTCCCATCTCATATCGCTCTCCCTGAGGTTGAGGTGGTTTCTCTCCCCCTTATCTCCATAGTTTATGCCGCTTATGTGTATATGCATGTTGTCCAGCGCCTCCCTCCCCAGCTGGTCTTCCATGTAGCCCAGCATCTCTCTCCACTCTTCCGCCGTATTGCACTTTCCCCTGTTCCTTGCGTGGGCATGAGCAAAATCTATTGTCGGAAGAACCATCTCAAGCTCCTGACTCAGCTTTACAAGCTCTCTCAGGTCTCCGAACTGAGTGGGCTTCCCGGTCAGCTCGGGCCTTATCCATATTTCCACTCCCCTGTCCTGCAGCTGTCTGATTATGTCATCTATCTCCTTCTTTATCCGGTCATAAACCTCTCCGGGGGGCTGCTTTAGATAGTAGCCTGCATGAAAAACGACGCTCCAGCCACCGGCTTCGTGGAGGCGCTCGGCACTCTGAATAATCCTTTTCTTGCTTGCCTCGACTTTCGCTCTCTCGCTCGCATTGAGGTTGATGTAGTAGGGGGCATGGGCCGTCAGCAGGATGTCATGCTTTTGGGCGGTGTATTTTATCTTTCTGGCAAGTTCTGGCTTTAAATTAACCCCCCTGACGAACTCAAGCTCCATGGCATCGAGACCGAGATTTCTAACCTGTATTATGCCCTCAATCGTTGAGCGCTTGGGCGTGGATATAGGTATCCCGGCGGTGCCGAATCTGAGCCTGTCGAGCTTGATTTTCATGCTCATCACCATAATAGAATTAGGCTTTCCTAATTAAAAATCTATCTCAATTTTCTTGCCAAGCAGCTTTTCGAGCTCTCTTATGCTTTCCCTGTATTCTCTGTCCAGAGCTTTGAGCCTCTCCCTGAGCTTTGAAATCTGCTCCTCCTTCTCCCTGAGATTCCTCTCCAGCCTCTTAATATCCTCCTCAAAATCTCTTCCGTCTGAGAGTATCTCCTCCTTCTCGGCTATCAGCTCGCTTAGCTCTCCCTTCATTTTTCTGATTTTTTCAGCTCTATCTTTCAGGTTCTCCAGAAGCCAGTCCGCAGTTTTTTTGTATTTGCCTTCAAGCCTTGAGCGAGTCTTAATGAGGAATGAAATGAACTCATCCGGATGCTCCACCGCGTAGTAGCTGTTTTCCACGGTTCTCCTCGCCACTTCTTCCCCTGTGCGCATCCTCTTTATGGGCTTCTGGAGCTTTGAAATTTTTGACCTCAGCTCAAGCTCTTCTTTCTTCAACTCACCTTCAAGCTCCTTAATTTTCTCCTCTATGCCCTCCAGATCAGCTTCATCATAGAACTTCCTCAGGTCTTCTTTCCTCTGCTCTATGGCACTTTCTATGCTTTCTTTTTCCTTGGAAAGCTGTTCAATCTCCCGGGCTATCTCCTCCTTTTCTCTCTCTATTACGTCGATTTTTATTTCAGGGATCAGGGTTTTGCTGAGCTTCTCCAGATACTCCTGATACTCCTCGGACATTCTCTTCAGTATTCTGTTTATCCCGTAGACATCTTTTTCAAACAGAACTAGAAGGTATTTGCCGTGGGAGACGTGCAGCTTTGAGAGCTCCGGAAGGAGCTTTCCGAAGTCTTCCATGGTTTCAACCTTTTCTAGCATTCTCTTCAGGGTTGATACATACATTCTCCGCTCAGCGCCCACGATCTTCTTGATTCTGTCATCAACGTCCTTTGGAATCTGCTTCCCTTCCAGATCATCTATTCTTTTCAGGATTTCCTGTTTGTCCCGAACAAGCTTTCTGTTGTATTTTTCTTCTATCTTGGCGCGCTCTTTTTTCATTTTCTCCGCTTTTTTCTCATACTCTCTCAACGCCTGTTCCAGCTTCAACTTTCTCCCATCCCTTCACCTTTTCCTTCAGATACATCCCTATCAGAACGCTCATTATTAAATCCGCAATTCCTATGAGCGCCTTTTTAAACACTTCAAACTCTGAAAGGGCTATTATTGACATTGCATAGCGGGTTGTCAGGTCTATCGTCACCCAGAATGCGGGCAGGATTAATATTCCGGAGACATAATACCAGAGGTGGTGATCCCTCTTCATGTATGCCTGAACAACCTTCCCGAGGATCATAACACCTATCCCTATGACGAAGGGGGTGTTTATGACGTTCATGTAAAGGAGCACCTGCAGCAGATCCGTGCCGGGAAGGAAGCCGAGTACGCGCTCCGCTATTGTTTCAAGGTTGAGGTAGACGTTTATGGCACCGGCTATCATGATCAGCAGGCCGGCTACGAATGCTATGAGGGGAATGAACTGCTTGGTAACGGTTTCCCTGATTGAAAATCTGATTCTGAACCCTCTGGTAAAGAAGTAGGTTCCGACGAGGAACAGTATTGTTCCCGTCACCGTTGCGGAGATTATGTTAACGCTCTGGGGATATTTTATCGAGATGAGCCTTGCTATTCCGTAGAGAAGGAGCACCAGACCGGGTATCCCGAGGAAGACCTTGGCGGCCTCGGGGTCGCTGAGTATCTCCTTTATGTATCTGTAGATTATGTAGTAGGTCGTCTCTATGCCCTCACTCTGCTTAACCACAATACGACGGGAACTCACTATGGGGAGTCTTGAGGTTATTATCGGAAAAATCTGCTCGTCCTCAGCGCCATCCGTGACAGGGATAACACCCTCCGCCGGGAACTTTTCGAGAACCATATCCAGCTGCCTCGTTAGCTCAAGATCGCTCTTAACCCCGACGTCGTGGTGGCCTGTGATGAGGGCAACCTCGACGTCATCAAATTCACCGCTCTCCTTAAGCTCCTCATAGAGCTTGACAGCGGCATAGACCACATTTGCGTCGCTGTCTTCGGGATCGGCTAAGCTGAGCTTGAGGGCGGCATCTACGCATGCATCCTTTCCTACAACAGGCCCTTTAACCCCGGCCTTGGTTCCGAAGTCGTCATCCCTGTCAATGGCGAGAATCAATACCCTAATTTTCAACCCTCCCCAACCTTCTTGAGGACTGATTTCACCTTATCTTCCATCTTTCTCTCCCTATCCCGCCTGTCGTCTATTCTTATACTAGTGGAAACTCTCTTTGCCCCGATTTTAAACATCAGCTCGTGGGCCTCCTCTATTATCCTCAGCCCTTCTCCCACTGTTGGAACCTCTATTATCGTAGCCATCGGGGTCAATTGGTATTTAACACCTTTTTTCTCTAAAAACTTTACTACCTCGGCTACGTACCTGCTCAGGCTTATCTCCCCCAGAGGAACTATGACGAACTCTATTATCACGCCCATTTCGACATCAGACTAATCTTAATTCGGCAATCTTTTAAGCTTTGCGGGATAGGTTTATGTATTTTCCGGTGGTATACACTCCGGTGAAGTGGATGTGGAAGATAAAGGATGAATGGGGAGAATTTCTTGTCAGGCTTGCAAGAAGGGCGATAGAGGAGTATCTGAAGGAGGGGAAGGAAATAAAACCTCCTGAAAACACTCCTCCCGAGCTCCGGGAAAAGATGGGGGTTTTTGTCACGCTCAACCGTCATAATGCTCCAAAGCAGCTGGCGCTCAGGGGGTGCATAGGCTTTCCCCTCCCAGTATACCCGCTCGTCGAGGCGACGATAAAGGCTGCCATTTACGCTGCTGTGGATGATCCTCGCTTCCCGCCAGTGCGCGAGGGCGAGCTTGATAACATCGTAATTGAGGTTAGCGTTCTAACGCCGCCTGAACTTATAGAGGGGCCGCCGGAGGAGAGGCCTAAGAAGATAAAAGTAGGCCGCGACGGCCTGCTTATCGAGAAGGGCATCTATTCTGGTTTGCTCCTCCCGCAGGTGCCGATCGAGTGGGGCTGGGACGAGGAGGAGTTTTTAGCCCAGACCTGCTGGAAAGCCGGCCTCCCGCTGGACTGCTGGCTGGAAAAGAGCACGAAGGTCTACCGCTTCACCGCTGAGATATTCGAGGAGGAATATCCAAAAGGGCCTGTGAAGAGAAAGCCGCTGCTTTAATCTTCTCTCCTTTCCCAGTATTCTTTGGGAAGTAAAACAATCCCCTGAACCACTTTAAAATCTCTGTCGAACGTTGCCAGCTCCTTAATTCCGTTTTGGAACATCGTAGCTATTATCTTAGCATCGTGAGGGAGGAGTGAATACTTCTTCATGGTTGCAAGCGTTAGGTATATGTCTGCATCCCGGACTATTGCCACTCTTCTTCTCTCAATGAACTCCATAACGATCTCAATTGCCTCTTCGATAATCTCTTTACCCTCTGGCGTTTGGAGTTTTATTTTGATATCAAAGCGATTTTTGACTCCCATTTCGGTGAACAGCTTGCGAATTATGACGTAAACGCTTTCGTCTATAACGGTTTCAGATGTTATAAGTGGAAACTGCTCAAAGACTTTATCAGCAAATTCGGTGAGCTCAGTCTCGACTATGGCGTTGAGTATGACGCTACTGTCCAGAAATATCCCTGTACTCTTCGATGTACTCATGGAGTTCCCTCCAAGAGCCCTTTAATTTCTTTCTTCCTTTCCGCTTTTTTTCGGGAAGGTAATGCGTCCTGAGAAGGTTTGCCAGTGCAAAGATTTCAATTATTCTTTCATCAGTAGCTTCCATATTCTAAGGTAATGCCAGAGTAATCTTAAGCTTTTCCCTCTTAAATTTCCGAAGATGACACACCGAGTAGGTGCTGTCAGAATAAGCTAAATAGCACCCCAACAGTGAATAAAACGATCACAGGCAGAGTCGATCACGACTATCCTGACAGTATCCACCGATTAAAGCAAAAAGCGTAAAAATCTGCACGGAGTACTAGCCAGATAGCATGTACCGAAAATGACAGGTAAAATGACCGCTGTGTGAGGTGGTATCTGTGGCCTTCATATCCTCCATACTCCTCGTTCTGCTGGCAGGCGGGCTTTATTACAGGCTCACCATGAAGGCTGTTGAGAGGTACAAAGAAGCGTGGATAGATGACAGGGGCTTTGACGTCCGCATCATGGCTTACACAGCATTATACTACCTGATTGCTCTTTATGCAGTTGCCCATGCTTAAGTAAATAACGATAAAAACGAAAGCTCAGTAATCTGGATATCTATTGAAAAGGCCTATAATGGATTTTCCTGCCGAGTGCAACGAACAGCAGGGTAAAAGTCAGCATCAAAGCTATTAAACCGAAGGCTCTGGCAGCATCTCCTAAGCTTGTTTTTAGGAACACTATAACTGCAGTGATAAAACCAATTGAGGCTCCAATCAGTCCATAGATGAATGCAGGCATGTATTTCATCATCCTGTCTCTGAGAGCGAGTGCAAGGGTTGCCACAATTACGAGAACTACTGTCTGAAGAAAGAATGTGAGAGGATTTGGACCGTATATATTA
>WAPO01000087.1 GCA_015520705.1 Thermococcus sp.
CTCTTAGATTTTAGCTAATGGTGAATTGTTTGTTTTTTGTATGCTTGAGGTCATACATAAGGTTTACCATGAATCCTTTCGGATAACGGTAATTTCCTATCCGTAATTTACTTAACTATTACTCAAGAGGTTTATTCAGAGAGAAAATTGTCTTTGATAGTTTAAAGTTAATTAATGTCTGAGCATATAAGTTTAATTTTTGTAGAGTTTGCAATAAGCGGGTAGTAGTGTTGGGTATATACATCATGAAACCCGGGATAGATTATGATTAAATCTGCATCTTGAATGTTCATACCCCGTAGGAGGTATATATCTCGATTATTAGCAAGATACGGGAAAAGGTGGTCCTGAACAACAAGTTTTCCCTTAAAAGCTTTGTATTCTTTAATTTCTTCCATGATACATGAGTATTTCTCGTGATTTTTGAAATAATTTTCTAAAAGCTGTGTATATGATGCATTTGTAACAGCTGGTATTTTGCCTAGATCTATGACTGGAGAAAATAGAATCATGGAGATTATTCCAATTCCTAAAAGGGGTTTCAATTTAACATGGAAATCTTTGAGGGAATATATTGAAACAAGAGTCAGCATTGGGATTAGCATATACGGATAATGATAACCAATTTTCACCATTCCATACATAGGGGATAATATTAGCTCTAACCAAAGAGGAAGTGTCGAAAGTAACAGTTTTGGTTTTAAAAGAGGTAGAAATGCAAAAGACATCAAATTAATCAAAATTAGCCATCCTATAAGAGTAGGAAAATAAATCTTCCCTGAATAAAAGGCATAGCTATACTTGTGGTGACTGAAATAGGGAATTACTATAAATAAGGAAATTGTAATCCAGAGGATCCCAAGGAGAATCAGATTTAGATTTTTGAGATGTTTTTTCATGAAAGTGCGAGGATTCCAAGCAAAATCCTTGAGTATATATAGGAGTCCTATAGCGATTAGGATAAGTCCTGAATCCTCCTTTACTAGTAAAATCAGGCTTGCTATTATGGATGCATGCCTATAATTCTCTTTTTCCCAATAATACATTAGCAAGAAGCTCAGAGGTACTGCAAAAGCAACTGGATGAAAATCATATCTGTTAATCCCATGAAGGGCTGGATTTATCAAATATAAAATAGAGATTACTAATGATTTTTGTTTATCTCGGAGTACTTGGAATGAAAGGAAATATAACGGAAAAACAGCTGTAGCTAATGCAAGGGTTTCTAGAATCAAAAGAGTCTCTACATACGGAAAGAGTCTATAGATAGGGACTAAGAAAAATAAAATTGGTTGAAAATGAACACCAAAGTGAGTGGGGGATGGATGCTCCCATCCTAACCCTTGCGCTTCGGGGGTATTATAAAAGAAACCTTCACCTGTAGCTGTTGTCCATAGACTCTGCACATAAATACCAGTATCATATGCTTGAAATCCAAAACTTAGACACTTAATAATCGAATAACTCATGAACACAGTGGTATATAATATAAAAAGCAAAATCAACGCTTTAGGTATCTTGATATCCATAACTTAGCCTCCATTACCAGCTTTCTTATTCGAGTTCTTATCTTCTACTTCCAAAATATGGAATTTCCACCAGCTATACCTCTCGACAAAGGAGCTGTTAAAGTCATTCACACTTACATTGTATACGGACTCTGTGAAGGGCCCAAGGACTATATACTTGATGTGGTATTTTTCGATGATTCTCCTCCGTGAGGACGGATTCATGAAGAACTGCCTGATATCTTCCCTCCTTTGCCTCATATCTAAAAAAGGATTTCCGTGACCATAAGTTACAGCAACGACAGGCCTTCCTGTGAAGCCAGCAATCCATTCTAGAGTGTAAGGATGTCCGATTAGATAATCATCCCTATGAGAGTTCCTATTAATCCATTCAGAGACTAAGAGGAGACCTTTGCTATAATTTCCGCCAATATTCTTGAAGTCTGTATATGTGTATTTTGAACTAAAATTGTGATAATTATACTCTACAAAGCTCCAAGAGCCGTATCCAATTAAGAGAAGACTGAGAATCAAACTCAGGCTTTGTTTTATACGTATCTTGCTGGAGTTAAGTAGAAAATAAATCCCGAACCAGCAAAGCAGTAAGTAGGTATAGGTTAACGGTATTCCAAAGCGAGAGGGAAACACTGCAGGGCCTCCAAGATGATATATAACAGCAGGAGCAACATTTAACGCTATCATCGAGATCGTTATTACTAACACAAAATTCCAGAACTCCAAACGCTCCCTTCTCAAGAGTAACAGTGTTGCCCCAATAAACACTAATGCCCAAAGTGAAGGAAGAACCCGATGAAGAGTTGAGCTCCAGGAGAGTGCAGAAAGCCATTTTCCCTCAACCATCATTCCGCTTCCCGGCTGAACATGGAGGAAAATGTTGAATATGAATGGAGAAAAGAGTGCAAGTGCCACTAGTGGAGGAATCAATAATCTCGGGGTTTCTCTGAGTGTTACAAGAGCATACACTATCACTCCAACTAAAACTGGCATAGCAGCCCCATAATGGCTCCAGAGCATAAGGCCAAGGACAACTCCTGCGTACAGAAGGTATCTATTCTCCCTGCTCTTAAAGTACCGATGATATTCAAGATAGAACAGCGGAAGAAAAATGGGGATAAGGGCTTTCGGATTTGGAAACAACTGCGATTTCATGATGAGGAATGAAATTGCTCCCATGACAAGGCCACCATGCTCATCTCCAACTTCCTCTCCTAACTTAAACCATGAAAAAACCATCGTCAAAGCAAAAAGCAATGGAGTCCAGATCATAAGCTCCCAAATTGAAATATGAGTGAGTTTTGATAAGATTGCGATTAAAGAGTGATAGAGAAATGGATACCAATTAGGATAAATGTTGTAATGCTGGTCTAAGAAGGGATTTCTTCCGAGATAAATCCCCCTGATCATCGCCATGTGGATTATTGTATCTCCTCCATTCCCACCAGCGGGTATTTTCCGTCCATAGATAACTGTAAAATTAACGATAAAGGCAATAGATAAAAGCCAGAGTAAATCTGCTTTTATCCGCTTCATAATTCAACCCCTAGTTCTTTAATCACTTGTTGTATTGATTTATTCCCAAATTCCTCCCTGAAAAGCTTTGCGACTGCTTCACGATAGACCTGTGCTTTTGAGGAGCTCTTCACAATTGCAAGGAGCTTCGCCATCATCTCAGTGCGCATATCTGTTGAAATACCCCTAACAATAACCCCCTTTTCTCCAACTCTCTGAACCATCCTCCGCTCACCCCCTTTCATTTTTCAGAGAAATCCCTAACTTAACGCGTTTGGAGCGCCAGCCGCCTTCCAAAACCAGCTTGAGGTCATCAACCACGGCAGAATACCACTCATCGGCCAGCACGGCTTTGTTCAAGTAGTGCATTGCCCCAACACTCCCGCTGACGCGCCCCTGGATGAAATCTGCAATATCAGCAGGCATGCCCTGCCGAATCATGAATGTATAATGCCACTTTCTAATGCTGTTCGCAGAGACCCTCCCATAGCTCACAAGATCCTTTGCAGTGTTGTACTTCACCTCCCACGGCTCCAGCTCCTCGAAGAAATCCCGAGGCCCATAGGCCCAAAAGGCCTTCTTCTTGCCCTTAGTCATTGAGAAGATTGGATACCTAGCTGCTTTGTCGTTGATAACATAGAGCTTTGTGTAATCATAGGAGTTCAGGAGCTCCACCGCCTGGCTCAGCCTGATTCCCGAGTACACAAGGATCAGGAACAGGGATTCGGCTATGATGCCGCGCTTTTTGATGTTGTCATAGGCAGCTTTGATTTCTTCGTCGCTGACAAATATCTCCCTGACCCCTGCTGGCTTCAGCTTAACGCGCTTTTTGATTTTCTCATAAGTGTCCTCCGGAATGGCTTCTTTATGCACTAAGTACGCTGAGAATTTTCTAATCGCCTTTGCCAGGTCTCTTTTCTGCCCTTCCTTTTGAAAGGCCGACTCAAGGTCTCCGAGCGTTTTAATCTTGTGCCGACCAAAGAATACATCGAGCGCTCTGGAGTAGTCTTTCATTGTGTCCCTGC
>WAPO01000088.1 GCA_015520705.1 Thermococcus sp.
CCTGTGGGTCGAATCTAATAGTAACCTTCTTCCCGACTTATTTCAATTCTCCTAGAGTCTTATTGGAACAAGTTCGAACCTTGAAAGGCTGAATAGGACAACATAAATTTCAATTCTCCTAGAGTCTTATTGGAACAACAAAGAAAAAAGGGAAGCGGCTTATCAGGAGATAGATTTCAATTCTCCTAGAGTCTTATTGGAACGTTCCGCTCTTGTAGATTTCAAGCTTTGCGTTAGCCAGATTTCAATTCTCCTAGAGTCTTATTGGAACTTATTATACTATTGATTGTGATTATTTACTATGAGATTTCAATTCTCCTAGAGTCTTATTGGAACGTATCTGATGTAAAACTTTCTAAGGTTGCTCCTTTTGATTTCAATTCTCCTAGAGTCTTATTGGAACAGGGCGATAATTTCGTCCTTTCTCCCAACAAAGGAGTAAGAAGCCTTAGAATATTTAAACCTTTCTGCAGAGGTGACCTAACAAACGGCGGAATGGGTGCGAATTGGAGGAGGATGCTGACCAATATGACGGAGCGGTATCCTCTGAGGTTTTCAATTTCGAATGCCCATTGCTGTGCATAACATTTCCCGGGTTCGGGCTGAACTGGAATCGTGGAGCTCTTTTGATATATGTGCCTGAACGAAAAATGTTCATTTCCCATCAGGATATGGACGTTAAAAAACGTCTGAAGGGGTCTGTTCCAGCTGTGTGCATTCACAGGGTTACATTTTGATACTGAATCTTTAACATTCTGGAATTTACTAACTTTTGGTTATTAAAGATATCGAAAGGTTTCATAGAGCCCTGTTTCATAAACTGCCCATCTCAGAGATACAGCATCACAAATGGAGGGATAAAAAGGAGAATCGAAAATTTCTCGCTATTTTTATGGCCTATTAAGCCCCTTTACTATTTCAACAACCTCGCTCAGCCTTGAGATTATGAAGTCGCAGTTCTCCCAGAGCTCTCTTTTCCTCCCATCCGGATCGAGGAGAACGCTCATCATCCCAACCTTTTTAGCACCGATGCAGTCCTTGGCCGGGTTGTCACCGACATAGAGCGCCTCATCCGGTTTTACCCCGGCTCTTTCGAGTGCCAGTAGGAAAGGCCTCTCGTGGGGCTTGTAGAACCCTGCATCCTCGCATGTCGTTACGCTGTCAAAGAGCTCGTAGATGCCGAGGGCCTTCAAATGAGCCGTGATATAGTCGTTGTCAGAGTCCGTGATGATGCCGAGATGAAGGCCAAGCTCCTTCAGGGATTTGAGCGTCTCAGGGGCATCTGGGAAGAGTTCCCCATAGCTCTCGTGCATGGCTATGTTTATCTTCCAGAAGTCCTCAGGAACAGAAAAGCCGTGTTTTTCCGCAATGATTCTCATGGCATCGATGTCAACATCCCTTATCCTGACATAGGGCTTCCCTGCGAGTTCCCTGAATCTCCTGCCCGTCTCATTCTCGTATTCCTTCCACAGCTCCATATAGTCAAGCTCTTCCCTGCCCACCTTTCTCAGGATTTCCCTTATGATGTTCTGATGGGTTATGTTCTCCCCTCTTTTGGTTATGAGCGTGCCCACGAAGTCGAAAAAGACTGCCCTGATCATGCAACCACCCTTAGAAAATCAGGAGCCGAGGATTAAAACCCTTCCCTGCCACAACGACAAATTCAGGTTGAAGGATTTACAAAAACCTGCCCTTATGACGGAAAATTCTTGGAAAGGCTTTTATTCATTAAGCCCACCGACATTGAGACAAGCGGAGGTGGTGAAAATCGAAGCAATACTCCTCGTCTGGGGTGCCCGGGACGAGGTTCTGAAGAAAATCCCTGTAGAGGGCTACTGGCTCTATGGGGAGTATGACTTCATAGCAAAGATTGAGTTTTCGGATGAGGAGGAAATGAAGTCATTTCTAAGGGAGTTGAAGCATGTTATCCATGGAGGAACCTTCAAGCTCATACCGGTTCAGCTTTCAGCCGTCAAGGACGGAAGAGAGATAAGCGTTCTTGAAGATGTGACAACTAAAACTTTGGCCCCATGAGGCCCTTTGCCTTTAGTTCTTCATACGCTCTTCTGAGAGCGTCCCTTATCATGTAGCGCCTGTTGAGACCCCCGAGGCGGTAGGCGGCTTTTCTCAAACTCCCGGCCTGAAGGAAAAGCTCTATGAGCTTTCTGTCTTCATCAGGCAGATCGAGATGCTTCAATGCTTTCTCTGCTATCTCCAGCGGAAGGTTGCCCTCGTATGCATAGTCCGAACTCATAACCGGCCTCTCGAACTTCTCCACAACCCTGAACACTACAATATGGGCTTGAGAATCATTGTCAACGTCCCTGTAGTGCCTTTTGAGGGCATCTATCAGCTCCTTCCTGTTCGAAAATCCGTCGAGGAGGGCATCTTCGTCGCTCAGCTCATCAACCCTCTTGCTCTCGACCCTCTCCACGACGGCTCTTGCTATGACGCGGCCCCCCGAGTGTATGAGAATCTCGTCGCCCGGTTTTAGGTTCGGTTTCCTTCCCAGCCTGATGGTGGCTCTCTTCCTTCCGCTGATTATCGCCCGTGCGTAGCGGCCATCAAACTCCAGATGCCTCATCTTCCCTCACCGACGAGCTTGAACCTTATGACCATCACACCATAGCGGTTCTCCTTCCACTTTGGATACATGCCGTGGAAGCGTTTCACCGCCCTTTCAAAGCTTGGCTCGTCGGGAAAAATTTTCTCCATGGGCTCCTCCCGGAGAACCTGTCTGAAGGTTTCGTATCTCTTCACCCCTGTCACAACAGCTGGGATTGAATTGTTGAAGAGTATCTTGTCCCCCGGTTTGATGCCCCTGAGCTGGGGATACGCCACTCTAACCTCTATCCTCTTTTTTCCACTCCTTATCATCTCAAGGTATTCATCCCTGATTCTGAGTCTGTACACCTTCATCTCTCTCACCTCAAACTCTCACCGGGGCTTAAAAGTTTAGCTGAGGGAAACTTTTAAATCCTTGGAAGGGCAAGACTATTCAAGGTGAGATTATGAGAAAAGCCCAAGCCGCCCTTGAGTATCTCTTCATGCTGGCCGCAGTTCTGGCTTTAATCGCCATTGCGGCGAGGGTTATACTAACCAGCACCAAGAATATCAATCAGGCCATAGCAAACTACACCCAATCCGTGAGAGAGCAGATTCTGGAAAACCTGTGAGGTGAAATGATGCAGGAACTTTTTTTAATCATCCTCGGGGTTATTATGGGTGTTCTGACATCATATACCGACGTCAAAACCGGCTTTATTGATGATCTCCATGTCTTCCCCTTTGCAGCTGCTGGGATCATTTACTACCTTTATGAGGGCTTTTTTGTCCAGCACAACAAATTTCTGGCCTTTGCAGGAATAATCGGATTTTCGGTGGGCTTGGCCCTTGGCTTTCTGCTCTACTTCCTCGGAGGATGGGCTTCCGGGGATGTGGTGATTCTGGCCGGCTTTTCGGCCCTCTTTCCCTACGCCTCAAGCTACGCCCGGGTTGTTGCTCCCTACAGCGTGCGCTACCCCCTCCACCCAATTACGCTGATGCTCAACAGCATAATGGCAGTTTTCCCGATGGTTTTCATATACGCCTTCGGGGTTATTCTAATCCGCAGGAAGACAGGCGATCTGAAGAAAATCCTGCTCGACAGGGCCAATCTCTCCTTTGAAGTTGCCCTGTGGATTATGGGAGCAATGGCATTTGTTCTGATTCTGCAGGATGTCTTCGGTTTCACTTTGAACCCCGTCCTCCGCTACCTCCTGACGCTTTTCCTAATAGTTCTCCTCGGAAAGAGGAGGGAAGTTGGAGATGTAATTGGGGTGGTTGCCATAGTTTATATGGCCTACAGCTATGGAATCGGAATAATAACAGCATTTATCAGGCTGCTGGCCGTGCTCTATTTCTTCAAGGTCTTCTTTTCGGTGGTTTCCTTCATAAGGAAGGAGGTTTTAATCGAAGAAAGACCCGTTGAGCGGCTTGAAGAATGGGACATTCTGGGCGAGTGGATATATGAGAAGGATGGGAAGATCATCAGGGACAGAGAGAGCTTTTTTGACAAAATCAGGCGCGCTGGTAGAGGCGATGGGCTGAAGGCACTGATGCCGAAATATGAAAATGTCATCGCATCGCCGACAGCAGAGGGGCTGAAGAAGGAGCAGATTGAGGAGCTTAAACGGCTGGTCGAGGAGGGAAAACTTGAGAACAGGTTTCTGGTCAAAAAATCCATGCCCTTTGCTCCAGCCCTGTTCCTCGGATTTCTGATTTCCGTGTTCTACGGCGACCTCTTCTGGTGGCTCTCATTGAAAATGTCGGGGATTTAACCCTCAGATTTCTCTTATTTGACGGACTTATAGGCGGCTACTGCGTTTCAGTATTTCCTCAACAATTCTCCTGACCTCATGGAGGCTTTTAACCTCGTAGTCCCCCTTCACGCCCTCATGGGGATTTATGGCTATGCTAACATCCGCCTCCCTGAACATCGCTATATCGTTGAAGCCGTCTCCCACCGCTATCGTCAGCTCGGGCTTCAGCTCCTCCTTGAGCTCTCTCAGAATCTGTCCCTTGCTCTTGAAATCGACAAATGGATTAACCTTTCCAGTTACCCTTCCCTCCTCATCAAAGATAAGCTCGTTGGCAAAAACGTAGTCAACGGCGAGCTCTTCGGCAATCCTCCTCGCGAGGCACATGAGCCCGCTGGAGAGAATCGCTATCCTGAATCCATTCTCACGGAGGAACTCTATGAGCTCCCTCGCGCCGTCCATGTATTCAACGGAATCCGCCCACTCCATAATCTCCTCCCTCGTGTGACCCTTCCACAGGGAGGCATCGAGCTCGGCCCACTTAACGTAGTCGAATTCTCCGGCGAAGAAGCGCTCTGCATACTCCTTTCCCCTGTCCCATGTCCCGAAAAGCTTGTGCAGTTCAACCCAGCTGGAGACGGATTTTACAAGGGTTCCCTCAAGATCAAAGGCTATCAGCTTCATAAATCACACCACTTCCACTGAGTTTTCCTGCTTTAAAAATCTGTTGGGCTACCATCCGTGCTCTCCGACCAGGGGCACAAAAGCGACTCCACCGTGGTTGATAACCTTTGTCTTCCCCCTTTCGTCAATCTTGATGACCTCGAGCAGTTCCTGCCAGAGATGGTACGAGCCAACGGGAATCAGCAGCTTCCCACCGACTTTAAGCTGTTCTATGAGGGGCCTTGGAATCCTCGGGGCACCCGCTGTTACGATTATCCTGTCATAGGGTGCCTTTGGAGGAAAACCCTTTGTCCCGTCCCCGTGAATAACATGGATTCTGCCGCTGTATCCGGCTCTTTCAAGGTTTTTCCGGGCGAATTCCACAAGCTCAGGGATTCTCTCGATTGTGTAAACGTCGGTTCTGACCAGCTCATAAATCAGCGCCGCATTCCAGCCGCTTCCTGTGCCCACCTCAAGAACGTTCATTCCCGGCTTCAGTTCCGCAAGCTCCAGCATTATTGCCACCATGTGGGGGGCACTTATGGTCTGTCCGGCGGGAATCGGAAGGGGTTCATCCACGTGAGCCCAGTCCCTGCTTTCAGGAGGGGTGAATTTGTAGCGCGGCACCTTCAGAAAAGCCTCTCTGACCTCTATGCTTTTTATTATTCCCTCCCTCTCAAGGGTTTCAACCCGTCTCACCCATCTGCGGTAGAGCTCCTCCTCGTTCATAAGCCTCACAGAGAAAAATCTGCGTCATGGTATTTTAGATTAACTTTCAATTCTCCCAAAATCCTGTTGGAACTCGGAAGAATTTAGTGGCCGGCGGCGTCCCTGGCTTCCCGCCCCCTCCCGGAGGGCAGTACAACCAGGATCGCTGGCGGGCTTAACTTCCGGGGTCGAAACGAGACCGGGTGTAACCCCACCGCTATGACCGCCGTACCGAGATTTAGGTCGCGCGGTGCATTTATAAATCTTGCGGTTGAGGATACTGCTGTATGGAGGGGGACATAATCAGACTTTTGATGGAGGTAAGGGGGAGGGAGCCTCTGACACCGGGTAAAAGGGTTAGGGATTTCCAGAGCAGGCTGCAGAAAATCAAAAACGGTGAAGAGGCTGAATTTGAAGGTTTTCTGCTTCTCAGAAAGCCGCCCTATGCTCCCGATGATGCGCTTTACTACATACTCTCCCCGCTCCAGCCTTCAGATCTTCAGAAAGCGTCACTGCATGCCTTTCTGGTGCTCAGAATAACCGAGAACAGCAGGATTTCGGGGGGCATAAAAAGCGGGGCATACGTCAGGGCTTCGGGAGTCATGGACTCCTATCCCTACGGTACTCTGAGGATGCTGAACGTTAGAGAGCTCCGCGGGGAGGACTATTCAAAATACTGGCTTCAGTATGAGGATATGGCACTGAGCAGAAGGGAGCTTGAAGAGCTCTTCATGGATACCATTTATGCAAACTATGACTTCGAAAAGGCGTTCATCTACTCCCTCTTCGCATCCCCCGTGGTGGTCGGCTCGAACAGGCGGTGGGGTGAGGGGGTAACTTTCTCAACATTCAAAAATCAGGATAGGGTTGTGCTCTCCATATGGGAGGCTATGAAGTACATAACCGGACTTCTGCCGAAGGAGCTTCATCTGAGGAAGGAAAAGAGGTGGAGCCTCTCAGACAGCCATCTTGATCTGGACTTTACCCTGTATCTACCCGAAGTCCCGGTTAAATATTACTCGCCATTTTCCAAGGCTGTTCTGAGGAATGAAATACCTGCCCCCCGGTGGGCATCCCGATACTTCAAATCCAAAAGTGCGGTCTTCCTGACGCCCAAAAAAACGGAAATCCGGCCGAACGACCCCCTTGCACACCTCTCGGAGGTGCCCTTCATACTCAGCGATCCCGTGGGATATGAAAAGAACAGGGAGCTTGAGCAGCTCATCCCGAATGTTGTGGTAACGATATTCAGGGAGAGGGCGCGGCTGTCATCAATCGGTATGGGGGACAGCATGCTTCAGAAATTCCGGGAGAAGTTCGAGGACTGGGTTATAAAGAACAAGAAGGAATACGGGGAGAAGTTTGATGCTCTGCGTCTGAACGGCATGGTATTTGAGATCAACACACGCTTTCTGCTGAACACGCATCTTCTGGGAGCCATGGCAAGATTCGAGGGGAAGCTGAGGAAGGAAATACTGAGCGATGTCCTCCTAATCAATCAGGAAATCCTCGATCTGTGGATGAATGAGATACCGGCGGATGTCCTGATGAGGGCTGTTCGGAATTATGAAAGATATATAAGTGGGGACAGAAGAGCTAACATGGCACTGAGCATATTCATGGATCTGGAATCAATATCCTCTGACGGCAGCGTTTCACGGGAGGAGCTTCACACTGCACTCGTTAAGTATGGATTCAGGGCGGAGGATGCGAAGAGAATCATTGAGCGGCTCATCCGTGAGGGCTATCTCTATGAGCCATTTGCCGGGAAGCTGAGGATGATAAAGTAAGGGGATAAAAATGAGCAAAAAGAAATTTCTTCGCCAGAAAGAGCAGAGGGAAAAGCGAAGGATAGCGAGGGAAAGGGTGGAAATTCTCTTCACCCTCGCGGAGCGTGTCTTTCCCTATGATCCTGAGCTGGCCAACCGCTATGTCGAGATAGCTTTAGCGGTGCAGCAGAAGGCGAGGATAAAGCTCCCGAGGAAGTGGAAAAGGCGCTACTGCAGGAGATGTCATTCTTTTCTCGTTCCGGGCAGGAATGCCCGTGTAAGGCTTAGAGACAAGCCCTATCCCCACGTTGTAATCAAATGCCTCAGCTGCGGGCATATAATGCGCTACCCCTACCTTAAGGAGCAGAAGGAGCGCAGGAGAAAGCCCTCCGAAGAAAGGGCCTCCCGGGAAGCTCAGTCCTCCTGAAGAAACGCCACAGCTCGCACAGGGCTTCCGGAGCCACCCTCAATTTTCAGCGGGAATGCCAGAAAGGTAAAGCTCCTGCCGACTAGCGCTTCGAGATTTGTGAGATTCTCGAATACGGGAACTTCTTCGCTGAGGAGGATTCTATGAACGGCATCGTCGCCGATGCTCATGGCGTCAGTTCCAACAGCCTTGGCACCCTCTGCAACGAGGAACAGGGCAACCTCGGGGGAGAGCTCTCTTCCTCCCGTAAGGAAGAGGATTATTCTTCCAAAGTAGCCCTCGTCGGGGATTTCATCGAGCCTCACCTCCCCCTCCCCTTTTCTAACGTCAACGAGGAGTCCTTCACCGGCAAACCTCTCCAAGGGCATCTCGTCTATAGTTTTTCCACCGGGGATGAAGTGGGCAGGTGCATCGACGTGCGTCCCCGTGTGCTCGCCCATCTTCAGAACGTTCATATAATAGCCGTCCCTGTCGATGACGGCCCAGAGCTTTATCCCAACGGGCGGATCGTCGGGGTAAACCGGCGTCTCCTCCGATATGGGCACGGAGAGATCGACTATCATGGGAACACCAACCATTCTACTCACTCTTCCCTAAAAACCTTTTCCAGCGTCTGACAGGGAACAGTGCCTATTGCCTCATTGATGACACAAAATTGGTAAGCCAAGTGTTTTAAGGGATGCACCTGAAGTTTCCATAGGTGATGAAAATGGACTGCACGGAGGATTACTGCGTTAAGGACATCACTCTCGCCCCGAGCGGGGAGAAGAAGATAGACTGGGTCTCCAGGTTCATGCCGGTTCTTCAGCATATAAGGGCCGACTTCGAGAAGAGAAAGCCCTTCAAGGGCGTCAGGATAGCCACAACGCTCCACCTTGAGATGAAGACGGCTTTCTTGCTCTTAACGCTTAAAGCGGCCGGTGCAGAGGTCTCGGCAGCAGCAAGCAACCCCCTCTCCACGCAGGACGATGTGGTGGCAGCCCTAGCCAAGGCCGGTGTCAAGGTCTACGCTATAAGGGGAGAGGACAGAGAGCAGTACTACGAGTTCATGCACAGGGCGCTCGACATAGGGCCCAACATCATCATAGACGACGGCGCGGACATGGTGAGCACAGTTCTCAAGGAGAGGCAGGAGCTGATCCCTGAACTCTGGGGCGCGAGCGAGGAGACAACAACTGGAGTTATCCGCCTGAGGGCGATGGAGAAGGACGGCGTCCTTAAGTTTCCCATCATAGCGGTCAACGACTCCTACACCAAGTACCTCTTCGACAATCGCTATGGAACGGGCCAGTCAACGTGGGATGGGATAATAAGGACAACGAATCTCCTCGTTGCAGGGAAGAACGTCGTTGTCGTCGGCTACGGCTGGTGCGGAAGGGGAATAGCGATGAGGGCTAGGGGACTAGGAGCCACCGTCATAGTGGTTGAGGTCGACCCGATAAGGGCCTTGGAGGCGAGAATGGACGGCTTCCTTGTTATGGACATGAAGGAAGCGGCCAAAGTTGGGGACATATTTATTACCTCAACGGGCGACATCAACTGCATCCGCAAAGAACACTTCGAGGTCATGAAGGACGGCGTCATAATGGCCAACGCCGGCCACTTCGACGTTGAGATAAGCAAACCCGACCTTGAGGCTCTGGCCGTCGAGATAAGCGAGGTCAGGCCGAACATCACCGAGTACAAGCTTAAGGACGGAAGGAGGCTCTATCTGCTCGCCGAAGGGAGACTTGTGAACCTCGCGGCGGCCGACGGCCACCCGGCCGAGATAATGGACATGAGCTTCGCCCTGCAGGCGAAAGCGGCAGAATACATCCTGAAAAACCACGAGAATCTTGAGCCGAGGGTCTATGTCCTCCCAAGGGAGATAGACGAGATGGTGGCGCGGATAAAGCTAGCCTCTATGGGAATAAAAATCGAGGAGCTCACGGAGGAGCAGAGGCACTATCTGGAGAGCTGGGAGCACGGGACATAGTTTCAAGGAACAGAAGGTAGCGTTTGCCGTTTTCTATCGTCTCCATTTTTCCTGAAAGGAACTTGGTATCCCAGGGAGACCGCAGGATTACAAACTTGGGAACTTCAGAAACGGGAAAGGAAATAAGAACCGTCCTCTTCACAGGACTGCCTCCCTCGATTAGCAGTTCATAACCTTCCTCCCAGAGGGTTCCCTTCCTGATACGGAAAGTGTCACCTGCGACCATGTAAGCTCTCAGCACGAGAATAGTTTCTTCCGCTTCGTCTCTATCCTGTTCAATGGAAGTTAGGATAAGTCCAAGGATAAGGGCCAGGGGAATGATCAAAAAGGTCGGGAGAAGCGTTATTGGTCTGCTGCCGGCCCCGGTAGAGAGAAGCAGGTACGTGAGAAGCATCACCCCAGGAAGCAGTGCAAAGCCAATCGTCTTGAACCCTTCAACAACGATAGCATTGATCTCCTCACTTCTCACACCAGCTGAGATTAAATAATGAACCTGTGCTCTCAGTTCCTCAACGTAGGGAACCAGTGCAATGGAAATTCCAAGGGGTATAGCCGCAAGGGTGATAGATGGTATCTCCTTCACAGGGATACCACCTAGATATGGGACAGCATAGAAAACCGCCAAAACTGCAACAGTCCACGATGGTCGAAGTTTTCTAATGTAAAAGAGGTAAAGCACGAGGGATAGCATTGTCAACAGCGACAGAAAAATGGGGGCGATGTGGATTCCAATTTTCAGTTCTATACTTTTAGAGAAGTCCTCAAAATACCTCGAAAGGGAGAATGCTGGTGATAGAGTTGCTACTGTTACCAGAGAAACTGAAAACAGTTCATCCAACCTCATTGAAGCACCCCCATAAACCTGGAGACCGCCCTTTTATCCGCTCTGGATATCCGGATAACTCTGGCAGGAATACTCTCCGCCAGTTTTTTCTTCCGAAGGGATATCAAAGTCCCAGCACTTCCGGCCGCTGGATAGACATCAATATCGACAACAATAGGCCTAACACGGGTTAACTTCAAGAGGTTTTTCACACCCAGCGAGAGCTGGCTCACGCTTCCGGGATTAACGTTTGTGATGACAATGGGGATAACCCCTCCACTGAGGAGATATCGGGTCTTTTCGACTGCAAGAGGCAGTGATTCATTATGTGATGTCATACCAAGGGGAATCAGAAGTTTCCTGAATGTTGAAGAGGCAGAGGAACCTGACATCGGAGGGATCCAATATTCGTGACCGAGCACGTATAGCCCCACCTGATAACCCTGTTTAAGAAGGTAGTCTATCACCGGGACAAGAAACTCAATGGCGGTTTCGAAGGCGCCGCTTTGGTACCCACCCACGGCCATGGAATCCGAACCATCAAGATAAAACATGACAGTGAGGTAACCCTCCCTTTCGTATTCATTAACCAGAAGTTTTGAAAACCTCGCACTCGCCTTCCAGTTAACGGAACGAATAGAATCTCCGGGGCGATATTCTCTAATTTCCTTGAACTCAGTTGAAGTGAATCCGATGGCAGTTTTCACCGCAGGGGGCAATCCAAGACGTCCTCTACGACGAACCAGTATTGATTTTCTAATCTCTACGAGCCTTGGGGAGACTCTAACCTCGACACCGTCAGAGACAACGGCATACCTTGAGGACTCAATTCCCAGGAGATGCTTCCCTTCGACCTCTAGGGGAGGAATAAAATAAACCCCGCGTTTGAGTGCCCGAACCCTGTAACGGTACTTAACCTCCAGCCGTTCTCCAGGTCTCTTAAAGAAGACATGCCGGTTCTTCCCTTCAACAAGCTCAAACGACGGAGGCAACACATCGCCTACCACAACAGGACCACTCCCCTTTTCAACCGACAGTTTTACCCTAACCTCGGTTTCATCCCCAGTATGAAGGAGCGTTTTTTCAACTTCCCTCTCACCCCTGAAACCCGATGGAGGCTCAAAGAGTATGGCGAATGCAAGGGCGGATGCGGGAAGCAAAGAGATATACGCTATGCCAACATCCCCCGTGATAATAGAGAGAATTATGGGGAGAAAAATGAAAGCAAACAACCATCTCATCCAGTTCACCCTAATCACCACCTGGAAATCTGCTCAAGGACTTTCTGAAGCAGCTCCTTTCGTCTTATCCTCTCCCGCTGCTCGTACAAAATCCTCAGCCATGTAGGGGTCAGATAACCCCCAACGTCTGGATTGTAATCGAGAATGGGCTTGAGAGCCTTTGAAACGGCCTCATCCGAAACATTCCATGGAGCATTCCTGGAGATGAAAACTATCAGGGGCCCTTTATTACCCTTCTCAACAAATTCTCTAACAAGTGGTTCCATTTTTACAAGCCAAAAATCCCTCTGTCCAACGTCTTTAACCGGGAGTTCAACGGCTATGTTCTTCCTGAGGTAGATCCTGGCTGAGAGATAGTTACCGATGAGAACCGCCACTGAAAGGAGCCCCACCACAAGAAGAAGGTCAAGCAGGTAAATAACCCTCCTTGAGTTGGGGGGATAGGTAGCAGTAAAACTCACAGTTAAACCCAAAAGCATGATGGCCAGCATGTTCCTTGGGAGAAAGTTATTGCCCCTCCAGTAAAGGGGATAGGACACAACATAAGCCACTGCCATCCAGATGAAAAAGCCGAAGGCGAACCATGTGATCCAGCTGGGAGAACCGAAGAAGAATACAGCAAGGGCAGTGAGTGAAAAACCTGCAGCTCTAACGAGATAACCCCCCGGTTCTCCGAAGTCTCCGGAGATTCCCACCAGTGAGAGGAGAGGGGGCAGTGTAAAGGTTAACTTTCCAAGGTGCTCCCTAAACATCACGGCGAAAAAGCCCGATAGGACCAGCATACCGAGATAATCGGATAGAATCTTCCGCAAGGACTTCATTTGAACACCTCCAACCCTTCTAGAATTGAGAGCATCCTCCAAAAGTCAGATTCAGATACCTCCCTGATGGAGTATCTGGCAATGACAAAGACTGACGCAACATCAAGGACATTATCGGGAATCCCTTCCCTGATTAAAAGCCTGGCTATTTCGTGGGGAGTTCTGTTGTCCGTGGGGATGCCCTTGCTGCCTGCAAAGTCAAGGAAATGAAGCTCGTAGAGCTTTACCACGGCCTCCCTGGGGGACAGAACCCAGAAATCAACAGATTTGCCGCAGACCTCAAAGCGGTGCATTCCTTCCCCCAACATCAGCTCAAATTCGGTCCCTTTTCCAAGCGGGGAACTATCGAGGGAGGCTTCACACTCCTCAGAGATAACAACTTTGATCTTCTCTCCCAGGAGAAAAACCCTCCGGGGTAAAACTATCTGCACTGGGTTTCCATTTGTCGAATCTCCTTTGTGTCTTGGTTCAATGGGGGCAGGTTTTCTGCGGGATATAAGAATGTATGTAATGCCTCCTACGAGAGGCATCAAGAAAGCATAAAAAATCCAGCCCATTCTCTCAGAGGGCCACCGGAGGGGGAAGCTGAGAGTGTGTTTTTCCTGGATTTTAATCGTTTTCTCTGTGGGTAGATAAAAGTCACTTCCGAGATACTTGATGGTAACAGACCACATACTATCGTTCAAAACAGTTGAAAAAGTGCCGTTTGTTAAGTTTATAGAAATAACCTGTGCATTTCTACCATCACTGCCAACTGCAACAGTACCATTAAGTGGAACCCCGTTGTAATGAACAGTTCCTCTGACGATGACCTTCGTCCCGTTTTTGACTGCGGTGGCGTTTATACGGGGAGTCCTCCTGACAATGAGCTCAGGGTCACTGTTGCTGGGGTAGATACCGGGTCCTGTATAATGGGCGACAACCGAGTATTTCCCCGCCAGAATCTGGGGAGGTAAACTGCAGCTAACGGTGAATCTACCGTGGACCACAGCACCTCTTCCTATAACAACACCCACTTCCTTCTTTGTCCTGTTGAGGGTGATGAGTATATTTCCTCCCTTCACGGGGGTGCCGTTTTGATATGTTACAGTTCCTGAAACCGTCATGTGAAGGTTTCCATCACCTGAAAGCTCCCTGGGCTGGGAGGTTATCCTTACAACTGCCTTTGGAAGGATCCTGACCCAGATAAGGAGGGCGTTCAGGACCCTATTCCCCACATCCCTGAGCTCAAAGAGAATTGGATAATATCCGGGTGTGACATTGGGGAGAACTTTAAAAGTGAATATGAGTTCATTGCGTGTTTTGAAAGTGGAGTTGACAACTCTAAGGTACGAAGATTTAAGAGCGGTTATGTTGTGGCTCCAAGCCTTAACACCAATAACCACACTGAACATACCCCCTGTGGGGGCTAGGTACATAGATTTGTTTGCACTCAGGTAACTGTCACCGTTAATGCCTCTGGCTATACCGTATCCGCTCAATGGGACGTAGTAAGTACCCGGATACCGAACAATAATGTTCCAGCTGGCGTTGTGTTGTATTGGAATACCTTTAGCGGGTGTATCCACACAGACTAGCATCGGGTTTTCAGGCAGTATAGCAACGGGACAGTTTGCACTTATGTTGGTTTTTTTAAACGTGAAGTTTCCCCAGGGAGGGAATTTCCCAGATTGCTGTGTATGGGAAGAATCATGGGGCTGGCTGC
>WAPO01000089.1 GCA_015520705.1 Thermococcus sp.
CTCCGTGGATAATGCCGTTGAAAAACTGAAAGCATTCCTTCGGGGATTATCACTTAATCCCCCGATTAAGCCCCCAATCTTAAGAATGACTATCAACGGAAATATAACAAGGAAGCCAGAGATTTTGGAGAAGTTAAACTTCCTGCTGAGAGGGATGATCCCTGAGAAGGTACTGAAGTATGATATCCACTTTGTTAGTACTGAAACGTTTAACGAGTCTCCACTTGAAGATATTGATAATATTGCGAACTTGGAGGAGATCTTTGTGAAATATCTTGGGAATAAAGAGCTGGGGCACTTGGCATTTGAGCTTTACAAACTTCTCCAATATGGAAACGTTGATGGAGCAAAGGAAATCTGTAACAAATACTTGGAGGGAAAAGAATGATACTGAGAAGACTCACTATGAAAAACTTCCTCTCCCACAAGGACACACAGATTGAATTTCCCTTTGGTGTCACTGTTCTGGCTGGGCCTAATGGGGCAGGAAAAACGTCCATAATAGACGCTATTTTTGTTGCACTTTTCAATACGAAACCTCGAGGGGAGGGGTTCAGTGATCTTATTCGCTATGGAGCACGGGAAGCGAGAGTAGAATTGGAGTTCGAAGAAGGTGGTGTCCCTTACAGAATCGTTTGGAAGCGGAAGAAAGGGCATAACAGCCTCGGTTATGAACTTTATCGAGCCGATAGGAACATCCTCATTGCACATGGGGTCAGTGCAGTCAAGGCTGAGGTAGAAAATATCATCGGTATTGATAGAGATTCAGCTGTCAATTCAACCCTCATAAGGCAAGGGGAAATAACCTCCTTACTGGATCAAGCACCGGCAAAGAGAAAAGAGCTTATTGGAAAACTATTAGGACTGGAAAGATTAGAGAAAGCTTGGCAGTTTATGAAAGAAGTAATTGATCACTTTGAAGAAACTACGAATGACCTAGACAAAAAAATCGCAGAGATTAAAGGTGAGTTGAAGAGCAAGAGTGAACAAAGAGAAAAACTCAAACAAGAAATACAAGAGTTGGATGAGAAAATAAAAGAGCTTAAACAAAAGTTAGAGGATCTCAGAGAGCAACTTGATGAGATCCAGCAGGAATTGAATGAACTGGAAGAGAAAGAAGAAAGATACAATAAACTAATGCTAAAATTAACCAAAGTAACTGAAAACATAAAATTCGTGCAAGAAAGAATTAATAGGCTTGGAAAAGACTTAAATGAGTCCAAAGAAGCTAAGGAGAAGTTGAAAAAATTAGAGGAAGAAATAAGAAAAATACCCCTTTTAGATGAGTACATTGAATGGTCTGACAAATTTGAAGAGTTAAATACAAAAAAAGAGCAGTTAGAGAGCGATTTGAACAAAATATCAACCATAAGAAATAAAGTTAACGAGGCGATGGGATTATGTATGGACTATGTTGGGGACATAGAAGTTAGCAAAGAGTTCAAGGAGATACCAATAGACCTATCAGAGATTGAAAGATCCACTATGAGAATTTCCACACTAGTAAAGAGCATTGTTGCCCAAATAGAGAGGGACAGAAAAGAGCTTAAAAGTTTGATTTCTGAAGCTTTAAGGTTCCTACCTGAACCAACAATTGAAGCTAAAGAGAAGAAACTGCAGGAGCTTAAAAAAGGAGAAAAAATGTTAGAAAACAGGATATCTAAACTAGAGAATAAAAGGGGTGAAGTAGCGGGGAGAATAAATGAATTAAAACAGGCATTGGACATGCTTGGTGAATCGGAGACATGTCCTGTTTGTAAAACAAAACTAACCCCAGAGCATAGGGATAGAGTAAAATACGAAATGCAAAGGGAGATAGAAACTTTGGAAGAAAGATTAGAACAAGTTAAAAGAGACATTAAAAAAGCAAAGTACCAAAAGAGGAAAATAAAGGAAGAAATTGAACGTGTGTCGAAAATAAATGTAGAGCGCATTAAGCAATTACAAGAAGGAATAGAGAGCAAGAAAAAAGAACTTGGGGAGCATTACAAAGAACTGCAAAGAATAATGACAGGACTTAAAGACCTTGAAAATGATATTAGGCCAAAAATTTCAAACATTGAATCAAAGATAAAAGAGATCGAAGAGAAACTCAATGAACTTATTAAGGATATCGGACACAAACCCGAAGATCCGAAAAATGAACTGAGAGAATTAAGAAAGAAAAAAGAAGAGTACGACCGCTTAAAGCCAATCGCAGATAAGTATGAAGAAATACTCCACGAGCTTGAGAAGGAGCAACGGGAACTAGCGAATCTAAAAGAAGAGATGAGTAAAATCGAAGAAGAAATCAAGAAATTGGGATATGACAAAAAGCGTCATGAAGAACTCAAAGAGAGATATGCAGATCTGTCGAGAAAGTATGAAGGTGTTAAAGCCACACTCAAGGAGAAAGAGGATTCACTAGAACGCAAGTCTAATGAACTAAGGGAGTTAGAAATGGAGATACAAAAGCTCAAGGGGACATTGGATAGTCTCAATAAAAAATTAAACAAAATAAAAACCTTCATAGGAGATTTAAAACGTGTTAGAAACTCATACCATAAGGATGGAGTTCAAAAACTCCTCAGGAAGAAGATCACTCCCCTACTGTCTGAACTGGCTACGGAGTACATTGAAAGCTTTAACATGGACATAACAGACGTTTACCTTTCAGAAGATTTCGATATCTCCGTTATCAAAGGCTCTGTAGAAGTTCCAATATCCCTTCTTAGCGGTGGTGAGAAAGTTGCAGTGGGCTTGGCACTGAGGTTAGCTATTGCTAAGGCTCTTTCAAGGAGACTATCCGTAGTAATAATGGACGAACCAACAACGCACTTAGATGAGGAGAGAAGAAAAGATCTAGTAAATATTCTCGGCAGGTTCTTTAAGAATGAAGGTGCAATACCACAGATAGTTATCGTAACCCACCACCAAGAGCTTGAAACTGTTGCTGACACGCTCTACATGGTAAGAAAAGTGGAAGATGTGTCTCAGGTTCAGGAAGTGGAAAGCTTAGGAAGAGAGGTTTAAGCTGCTCCTCCTCACAACTTTTTTTTATTCAAATTCGTTGGAGATGAGCCCCAGCTTCTGGATCACTCTAGAAACTTCTGACAAATGTTCATACGTTTGCTCTACCCCCCAACATCCAAAAGGCCAGTTTCTTGAGGAAATCTTCAGGAAGTCCCTTGACTTCCCTTTGAATCTTGGCCAGTTGTTTGCTATCCGAGACTGCAACAACCTTTTGAACCACGGGCCTCCTCGAGGCCTTCTGGAGGTTTAGGATCAGGCTCTTTATCGAGCCATTCTTGTTGACCTCAAAGACATAAGCAACAGTACCAAGTTACCAATCCTCGCTCGCCATACTACATCGACCCTTGAGCCAGGACCGATTAATTCCTCTATCTCCGCGTTAAAACCAAGTGTGTGTTTCCACACCTCGTACAGGGGATAATCAACAAACAATAAATCTGAGCCCTAAAATCCCGCCCTTTCAAGTTCCTGAGCTATCTTCTTTGCAACGTTGTTGAACCTCCGATATTCTTCAGTCTGAGCACCAACCACGATCTCGGCCTTCTCCCCCTGGAGTGTCAGTTTGAATCAATAGGTTCTCAAGGTTAAAGCTTTGATGTCTAGCGTAATCAGCCCTCAAGCAGTTTATTAATGGTCTTTTCTAACCTAACTTCTGCCTCATTGAAGGCATCATTGATGTGTACTTCACTTGAAGGCTCTTTTATAATTACTGTCAGCTTGTACCTATTCCTGCAAAAACAAAAATTTATACTCGCTTAGTGCGTTGATAAAAGTGACAACTTAAACTTTTCTACCAAAAGCCCGCCCCCAAAGAGAGGCCCTCTCTCGAGTGGTGTTTATGTTCCCTACCGGATTTTCTACTTTTTTGGGTATGGTAACTGTTCACTGTGTGAAACTAGATAGACTGCAAAAATTAGGAGGATTAAAAGGCAAAAACCGGCTCTCCAGCGAAGAGTAGCACGTCTATTGGGTTTGCTAGCTCTATATACCCCCCTGCGAATGCCACCACGTTCTGATAGATTGCCCTTCGGCCTTTTCCCCTGCTGTAGGTGAAGTCCACGGGCATCTGGTATTCTCTCGGGAAGAGGTTGTTCCTTTTGAGGAGGATGAACCTTGCACCACTTGCATACTCTTCGCTTGGTACGAGACTTCTAAGCTTGGACTCCTGGCCTCCTTCTACCTCAACGATATGGAGGTACTCCCTCCTTGCAGGGTAAATTATGCTCTCGCTGTCTCCGAGGTACGGGACGAACACAGGATCGAGGAGTGCGTCGTGTGCTTTCTCTATAGTCCCCTCGTCCCCTGCAAAGAAGAGCCTGTACGTTGGCATGTGAAAGAGGGTTTTGGTTATGGGGTACAATGGGGAGTTTGGGCTCTTGAATATTGCTGCCTTCTCCTCAACCCTCGAGCCGGGATCGGCAATAATGACCCCATACCGGAGTTTTTTTAGTAGCTCCCTGAAGGCCTCCTCAGGCAGGCCCATTGCTCCAGCCAGCATACCGATGGCGGTAGTCCGGGGTGGGAACGGGTAGCTGTCCAGGAGCAGGGAGTTGTATGGTATCCTGAAGTGGGCCTGCAGGGGTCTGACCTCAACAATGAGGCCCAGCACGTCACTCACCAATGGAGATGTTGTTTATCCGTTCTTTGAGCTCTTTCATGCCCACTATCTCAACTTTTTCCATGCCTTCAAAGGCATCCTTGAGTTCCCCAACGTTGGCAAAGCGGCTCTCAAAGAGGCCTATGTAAAGCTTCTCCACATTGTCCCCGAAGGTCTCAACGGTTTCCTTGAGCAGGTCAACGTCGAGGACGAGCTTTCTGTCCACATAGCCCTCTTTAACACGTAGTGCATCGCCGATGACCGGTATCTTGCGCTTCAACAAAGCGACCACCATAATCTCAGGGTAGACCTTTGTGAAGAAGTTGCTGAGCTTTGCCCCGCCATGGTACCGCATTATGGCTTCAAGTACTGCCTTAAATCTCTTCTCGCGCTCCTCCCTGGGCAGAACGTAGAGAATCACCTCCTTTCCGGTGGCGTCATTGGCCTTCTTTCCCTCAAGGCCCTCAAGCTTTGGAACCTCAAGGCCTCCCTTGAAGATACCTAGCCTGTCCAGTTCAATGAAAAAGTTGCCCCTCATGACGTTCGTTGTTATCTCTGTCTCGTATATGTTGTGGTTGTCCCCGCTTGGGTCGTAGCGCACTCCAAAGTCTCTGTCCTCTTGGTAGGGGAAGATCGATATCATGCCGTTGGTTCTAACCACGGAGGTCCTTCTCAGGGTTGCATTCTTGTTGTTTACCTTTTTCGCTATCATGTAGCCGAAAAGATCATCATCTATGTAGTTTTGAGGCTCTCCGAGGGAGACTATGACCTTCTGTCCCCCCTCACTCTTGGGCACGACTTGGCTGAGTTTCCAGCCGAGTTCTTTGAGAAGCATCCTGAGGTGGTACTTGACGCTCTGGCCGCTCACGCGGACATACTCCTTCCCGTCGATGGGGTCGCGAACCTTTTTGAGAACCGCGATCACTCCTTCCGTTCCGTTCGAGTTGAGGTTTGCCCCCTCAACCTTGGTCAGAGTAACGACCTCAATTGCCTTCATTTTCTCCCCTCCTTTGGGTTATCCGGTGTGGAGTTATCCTTCTTATCGGCCCCGTGAAGGGCGTTAAGCATACCGTTCAGGAGTATGGCCTTCACAACCTTCCACTCCTTCTCGTTCTCGTAAATCGGCCTCAGATCAAGGCTTTCCTCCAGCTTGGCCTGGAGCTCGACCAGCTTGTTCAGGAACTCTTCAAAGCCCCTGGCCCTAAAGAGCTCCCACTGGTAGCGTTCAAGGTTGGTTCCCTTCATCTTTTTCCCGAGGCCGTAACCAAGTCCGTTTACCTGTTCAAACGTTTTGACATCCACAACATCACCTCCAAATGCCCCTAAGTAGGATTGCGCCCAAGCGTAGTAATAGGGGGGAAATGGTAGCTTGCGCTTGAGCCTCTCCATGAAAATCTCGTTTAAAAGAACGAAATCGAACTTCCCATCGAGAAGTTTCCTCACGAACTCCCCGCGCTCTAGGAAGTTTTTGGAGCGGTCCTTCCCACGTGGGACTTCAAGGCTTTCGTAGAACATAACCACCGCAGAGTCCCAGATGCTTAAATGTCTTCTCCCCCACCTGATTTCCTTACCCGCATTCTGGACTTTGTTCAGAAAGCCGATCAGCTTCTCAAGGGTGGTTCCCTCTATCACGTGTTCCCTGTAGAACTGGCCGGAGCCATACACGAGGTACGTCCTTACTGTTCTTCCCACTTCCATGGTCTCATCCAGTTCATTCATATCCTTCAAGAACTTGACAAAATCGTGGAGAACTGCAAAGAATGCCTCGTTTGGATGGTACCTGCTGAGCATGAGGGAAAGCTTAATAGAGTATTGTTTCTTCCCTTTTTTCTCCCGGACTTCTACCCTGAAATGTTCTCTCCAGAAGCCGTACTTAAACATCCTTTTGAACCTTTTGAGCTCCCGTTCTGGGGCATCAAAGAAAAACTTCAGAACCCCCGTTCCCGTGGGGACGGTGTAGAGATACGCCATCGCAGCGTAGAGCTTGAACGCGTGTTCTTGGCAGAGGGTCAGCCTGTTGCTCTCGTCCACGATGGAGTCAATCTTCCTCTCAAAGGGGAATATAAATGCCCTGTTGGGGACAACAATTGCGTCTTTTCCGCAGATGGAACATATACCCTTTTTGCCCTCTGTCAGTCCTGGTAAGATTTCTCTGGTTTTCCCGGACAGCTCAAAACCGAACCTCCTTAGGACTGCTATAGCTTCTGCATCGGACCCCACCGAGACGTATCCATTGGTCATCTCGTCGATGGGCTGGAGATATGCCCGTGAAATCACTTTCGGAGTAACTTCTCTTATCCCCCTGTCCCTCAGGAACAATTCCCCGTTTTTGAGATACGCATCAAGCATTTAACCACCCCCAAGG
>WAPO01000090.1 GCA_015520705.1 Thermococcus sp.
ACCCAGTCCGGGATCGGGAAGCCCCAGAGCCTCTCAAGCTCCTCTCTGGCAGCTTCGTCCGTAACGAGCTTGCCGGTCGGGAGCTTGTTTGGAGCTATCCCGCTCATTGCCGCACAGAAGCCGCACTGCGCTCCGGGGAAGATGCCACTCCAGACACCTTCTTTGCCTATGTTTCCTGTTATTGTTATGAGGTTTGCTATTGCTAGCGCTAGATTGAAACCATTGACATGCTGATTCATACCCTCGTTAATGAAAAATGCTGTCCTCCTAGCCGCTATCATCCTAGCGGCCTTTTTGATGTCCTCAGCAGGAACTCCACTTATCTTTTCAGCCCATTCAGGAGTGTAATCTTTAATGCTTTCCCTGAGCTTTTCAAAGCCTGTAGTTCTCTCTTGGACGAACTCCCTGTCGTAGAGCTCCTCACTTATAATTACATTGAGCATTGCAAGGGCAATCGCCAGATCAGTTCCAGGGTATGGTTTGAGGTGGAACTTTGCATACTTGTAGCCTCTCGTCGAGCGGGGGTCAACCACTATCATCTCAACGCCATTATCTATAACAGCTTTTTCTATATACTGGCCGAAGAGGATCGGTGCGGTTTCAGCAGGGTTGTGACCCCAGACAACGACCAGCTCTGCCTTTGGGACATCTTCAAATGGATTGGTTGCGGCTGAACTACCGAAAATTATAGTTCTTGCAGGACTGTTAGAGTACTGGCAGTATCTGCCCGGGAAGTCAAGATGGTTGGTTCCAATTGCCTTGGAGAGCTTATGGATTAGGTAATTCTCTTCGAAAGTTATCTTCTCACTTCCAAGAAATGCTATTGCCTCAGCACCATGTGCTTCCTTTATTTCTCTTATCTTTTCAGCTATTATTTTGTAGGCCTCTTCCCAGCTTATCTCCTCAAACTTGCCCTCTCCTTTTTCCCCAACACGCCTTAGCGGTTTTTTAAGCCTCAGGGGGCTGTTAATAAACTGATAGGATGCCACACCCTTTGGGCATAATTTTCCTTTGTTGACTATTGGATGGTCGTAGTCAAACTCTATGCGTCTTATGTAGCCATTAACACTCACTGCATAGAAACGACAGCCCACGGAGCACCATGGGCACACTACTGGGACAAGTTTTTCAGCCATAACTACCACCACCGTCTTAGTGACTGACCAGTCATTAGGTGTGGGTAATAAATCCTTAAATACTTTTCCTTAAAAAAGTACACAGAAGGATTTAACTAAATGTTTGAAGCAAATAAAACTGTTTAAACGCTTGTGGAAAATTTGAGATGGTTTATGACGGCCTGAACAACTTTCCGGAGATAGTGTTCTCCTGAGAATCCAAGACACTCCCTAGCATGGAGATAGTGCATGAGGGATGCAAGGAACATCTGAAAGGCTATGAGGGCATCCTCAAAACCTACTTTGACATAGGCTGTGATTCTCCTTGCTCCCTCTCTCAGGAGCTCGGAGCAGGACTGGGAGTAGATTTCATCAATATTTTTCAGACGTTCTCTAACAGAAAGCATATGGAAAAATATCTCAGCTCTATAATCTTGGGAATAGAAATCCAGAAACTCTTTTCCGAGCTGGAGAAGGTAGCTTTCAAGGGTTGGGAAGCTAACGGTTATGTATGGATCATTCAAGGAAGGCATTGCCATTATAGGCATCACCTCAAAGGCGAGTTCCTTTATCAGATCCTCCTTGCTTTTGAAATAGAGGTAGAAGGTGCCCTTAGCAACACCAGCTTTGGCCACTATCTCATCTACTGTTGTCTTATCAAAGCCTTTACTGGCAAAGAGCTCCATAGCTGCATTTACAAGTTTTTCACGGGTTTTTCCGGGGCATTTTGTAGCCATCTTTATCACTCTGACCAACCAGTCAAATTCACTTGAACAGTTATGGGCAGTGGAGGATTTAAATTTTCCGCATGGGAGAGACCTTTGGGTTAGTGAGTATTTTCAGTTTCTCATGCAGAATTGGAATCTTCCGAGAACTTCCTTCCATCCTGAGATCACCCCTCCATATCACTAACCGTATTATATGACTGACTAGTCAGGATAAAAGATATAAAGTAATCTCCCGGAATCTTAAATGTTGATGCTCATGGCTTTAATGTTGGCTGGGAGGGTGCTTGAGATAGAGGATGAAAAGGCAATAGTCGATGTAGTTGGGAGAGTTAAGATAGCGAGACTGGATTTTATTAAGGATATCAAGCCGGGGGATTACGTCACAATTTACTATGGTATAGTCCTGGAGAAAGTGAGCAAGGAGGAGGCTGAAGGGATCCTTAAAAGGTGTTCCTACAACAGCCCATCCAAACTAAAACCTATCTTTAAGATTTCGAATTTGGAGATATAAGTTGGGGGTAAATAAATGTGTCTCGCAACAGTTGCTAGGGTTCTCAAAGTAAATAGAGAAAAGGGAACAGCCTGGGTGGACTTCGGTGGAGTTCGAAGAGAGGTTAGAATAGAGCTCTTACCGGATGTTCAGGTGGGAGAGCATGTGCTCATTCACACCGGCTTTATAATAGAGCGCATTGACAGAGAAACCGTAAAGGAAATACTCGAAGCATGGGAGGATGTCTTCAGGCTTGAGGATAGAGCTATAGGCGGCTACTACTATCCCCATGACTGAGAAGCTATTCTACAAAATCAAGGGAGAAAAGGAAAGGATTCACTCCCCTGGCTTCGGGAGGGTAACCTCAACACCAAGAACCTTCCACATGGCCTTGATCTGCTCGCGCATGACGTCGATGGCTTCTGGCTTCTTGAAGAGGTGCTTGAATCTTCCCTGGAGCTTGAGGTACTCCTCAATCGGCTTCTTGAATTCGATGGCGACGATCTTTCCGCCCTCGCGCTTGACCTTTGCTCCTCCTCCTGGTGCCTGTATCTTGATGTTGTGGAAGTCACCATTCTCGATCTCGAAGAGCGGCCAGATACCGGTCTCGATGGCAAGCCTGGCTATCTCAACACCCTTCTCAAGCGGGCTCTTCCAGCCGGTCGGGCACGTGCACTGAACCTGGACGAATGCCGGGCCGTCGACCTTAGCTGCTTTTTTCATCTTCCTGACGAAGTCGAAGGGGTTGCCTATGCTTGCAGTTGCAACGTAAGGCACCTGATGGGCTGCAGCTATGAGTGCAACCCACTTCTTGGGCTTATCCTCACCGATGGAGTACTTGCCCGGCGGGCTGGTAGTTGTCCATGCTCCGTAGGGGGTCGAAGAGCTCCTCTGGATTCCTGTGTTCATATATGCCTCATTGTCATACATGAGGTAGACGACGTTGTGCCATCTCTCAAGCATACCACTTAAAGCCTGCATACCAATGTCCGCTGTTCCACCGTCACCGCCTATAGCTAAGATTTTGCCCTTCCTTCCAAGCTTCTTCCATGCAGCTTCAACACCGCTGGCTGCAGCGGCGGCATTTTCAAAAGCCACATGAATCCATGGCGCCTTCCACGCTGTGTAAGGGAAGACTGCGCTGACGACTTCCATACATCCGGTTGCTTGAGCTATGGCGAAGGCGTTTGGATCACCGTATTTTTCCTCCATGGCCTCGCTAAAGGCCTTTGTAGCAAGTTTGAGAGCAACTGCACAGCCACAGCCGGCACAGGCTGCGTGTCCTGGCACCCAGTACTCGCGAGTTGTAATCGGGGGTTTTCTTACAGCCATTTTTCTCACCTCACAAAATCTCCTTTCTCAGACCAATCCAATAGACCTCTTCTTCAACTCCCCCATCTATGGCCTTCTTCGCTATGCTCACGATTTCCTCAAGGTTCTCAAAGGTAACGTCCCTGCCACCAAGACCGAGTATGAAGTCAAGAACTACTGGTTTCTCTTTCTCGTTTATCAGTGCCCTGCTCGTATCTGCAAAAACCGCTCCTCCAATGCTGAAGCTTATGTCTTTCTCAAGGATTGCGAGAACTTTGGTCTTCTTTGCAAGCGCCCTTATCTCTTCAACCGGGAACGGTCTGTAAACGGTTATCTTTGCGGCACCTATCTTAACGCCCTCTTCCCTCTTCTTGTCGACGAACTCCTTGACGGTTCCGGCGAGTGAGCCCATGGTAACGAGAACTATATCTGCATCATCTGTCTTATATTCTTCAATCTTGTGATATCTCCTTCCGAATGTCTTTTCGAACTCTTCAAAGACCTCGTCTATAACCTTCTTTGCTGCCTCATTGGCCTCCCAGACCGTGTATCTCGCTTCCATGTAGTGGGCCGGGAATCCGAGGGCCCCCTGTGTTATGGGCCTTGCGGGATCAAGGTATGCATGCTTTGGAACATATTCACCGAGGAAGCTGTCAACAACTTCCTGATCAGGTATCTCAACGGGTTCGACCGTATGTGTCAGGATGAAAGCGTCGAAACCAACCATCGCCGGAAGGAGAACACGCTCGTCTTCTGCAACTTTGAATGCAGCCAAGATTAGGTCAAGAGCCTCCTGATTGTTTTCAGCATAGAACTGAAGCCAGCCGGTATCGCGCTCGCTTATGCTATCCTGCCAGTCATTCCAGATGTTGATTGGGGCTGAAAGAGAACGGTTTCCAATTGCAACAACTATTGGGAGCCTCATTCCGGCTGCTATGAAGAGTATCTCATGCATCAGGGCTAAACCCTGTGAAGCTGTTGCTGTGAAAACTCTGACGCCTGCAGCTGAGGCGCCGACACAGGCCGAGATTGCTGAGTGCTCGCTCTCAACCTTGATGAACTCAGCATCCATTTCTCCGTTGGCCACGAATTCACTGATCTTCTCAGGAACGAGTGTTGACGGCGTAATCGGGAATGCGGCAACGACCTTTGGTTTGGCGAGCTTGGCAGCCCATGCAGCAGCTTCATTAGCCTTCATAACCTTTCTTATCGGCATCTTCACCACCTCACTTAGCTTCTCTAACCATTACTATAGCTTTTGTCGGGCATTCGTTTGCGCAGATTCCACAGCCCTTACAATAGTCGTAGTCAAAGACTGGATAGTTCTCCTCGTCGAGATAAATAGCCGGTTCTGGGCAGTATATGTAGCAGAGGTAGCAGCGCACGCATTTGTCCCTGTTGAACTCGGGCATGAAGACTCTCCATGAACCTGTCTTGTTCACGACGCTGCTTCCTGGAAGGTAGACCACTGCTCCCGGGGTCATTTTTTCGCTATATTCCTTCTTAACTCTCTCAATCTCCACTTTGAATGGGCTTTCAGCCATTTCTACCACCTCATTACATGGATTCAACCCAAATAAGATTAAATCAGCCGAAGACCTCGGCCTTCTTTTTGAGCTCTTCCCATTCCCTGAGCACCCACTGCTGGAGAACCTGAATATCCTCCTTGGTCATGTATTTAAATCTTCCCTGCAGCTTAAGGAAGTCCTCGATGGGTTTTGGCTCCTTCTTAGTTGAGGGCATGTTTATCTTGTATTTACCGTTTTCGTATTCAAAGAGCGGGAAGTATGCTGTCTGAACCGCTAAGCGGGCAAGTTCAATGCTCTTGTCCGTCGGTGAGCGCCAGCCGGTCGGGCACGGGGCAAAGAGCTGTATGAAGCTCGGTCCCGGTATCTTCTGGGCTTTCTTGAGCTTTCTCATGAAGTCCTCAGGGAAGGCCACGCTTGCTGTCGCCGCATAGGGTATCTTGTGGGCTATCACAATGTCAATAACCTTCTTCTTGTGCCTCCTCTCAAGGAAGTGCTTCTTTCCGCCTGGGGTGTTTGTTGTCCATGCTCCGTAGGGTGTTGAGCTTGACCTCTGGATTCCTGTGTTCATATAAGCCTCATTATCGTACATTATGTAGAGACCATCGTGGCCTCTCTCAAGGAATCCGCTCAAAGCCTGCAGTCCAATGTCGGCTGTGCCTCCGTCTCCCGCCCAGCCGACGACCATTATGCCGTCTTCTCCCTTAACCTTGTAACCTTTGGCCTTAAGCGCGGCTTCAATTCCCCCTATGACAGCACCTGTTGTTTCAAAGGCCGTGTGGAAAAGGGGAGCGTTGAAGGCTGAATACGGCCACGGGCCGGCTATGATCGTTGAACAGCACGCCGGGATTGTGAAGATGGCCTTCCTGCCGTAGGCCTTGAGGACGTAGCGGAGTCCGAGGGCAGCACCACAGCCCTGACAGGCAGTGTGTCCTGCGTAAAAGTTCTCCTCAAATGGCAGGGACAGTCTTTTCTTAACGTTCTCGGGAATCTCCATTTCTCTCACCTCTTCAAGTGATACCACTCAATCTCCCTGTCAAGCTTTCTGCTCTCTATGATCTTCTTCATGTTCTCGGCTATCTTCCTGACGTCGCTCACTGTAAAGTCCCTTCCTCCCAGACCGACAATGTAGTTCTTCATTATCGGCTTTGCATCCGTGTTGTAAAGAGCCCCTTTGGCCTCGTTGAAGAGTATTCCCTCCTGACCGAATGAGAAGTTTCTGTCGAGTACTGCTATTCCTTCAACGTGCTTAGCTAGCTCGTAGAGCTCCTCCTTGGGGAACGGCCTGAACCATCTGACCTTGGCGGCCCCGACCTTGTAGCCCTCGCTCCTGAGAACATCAACGGCCTGCTTAACGGTTCCCATCAGTGAGCCGAGCCCCATGAAGACGAACTCAGCATCTTCTGTTCTGTAAAGCTCGATCATCTGGGAGTAGTCCCTTCCAAACTTCTCGCCGAACTCCCTGCCGACCTTGTGGATGACCTCTCTGGCCTCCTCCATGGCTTTCTCTATTTTATAGCGGAACTCATAATAATCAGCCGGGGTTCCGAGGGCGCCGACCGCTATCGGGTTGTCGAAGTCTGTGAGCGTGTAGAGCGGCTTCCTCGGCGGAAGGAACTCATCGACGAGCTCCTGCGGAATCATCTCCACGACATCGTAGGTGTGGCTCAGAATGAATGCGCTCTCCACTATCATCGCCGGAAGATTGACCGTCTCAGCGACCTTGAAGGCCATGAGAACGCCGTCGTAAACCTCCTGGTTGTTCTCTGCGTAGAACTGCATCCAGCCTGTGTCCCTCTGTGCCAGACTGTCCGTCTGGTCGTCCCAGACACTCCAAGGTGGAGCCATTGCCCTGTTGACGTCGACCATTACTATCGGCAACCTTGCACCGCTTGCCCAGTGAAGCATCTCGTGCATCAAAGCCAATCCCTGGGCTGATGTGGCTGTAAAGGCTCTCGCTCCCGTTGCAGAAGCACCTATGCATGCGGCCATTGCCGAGTGCTCGCTCTCCACTGGAACATACTGGAGGTTTTCAACCTCTCCATTGGCTATGAACTCGGATATCTTCTCGATGATGCTCGTCTGCGGCGTGATTGGGTAAGCGGCAACAACCTCAACGCGGGCATGCTTTGCGGCGTATGCAGCCGCATAGTTGCCGCTTATAACCTTTTTAATTGGCTTGTAATCCATAACTAACACCTCATTTCTCCTCTTTTACCATGGTTATTGCCTTTGTCGGGCACTCGTTTGCGCAGATTCCACAGCCCTTACAATAGTCGTAGTCTATGCCTATGTATCCATCTTCCCTGATAAATATGGCCGGTTCCGGGCAGAACTTCCAGCAAATGTAGCACTTCACGCACTTTTCATCGTCCACCACGGGGATGAATGTTCTCCAGTCGCCTGTGAAGTTTATGAGTGTAGTTCCCAGGCTTATAGGTGCCTCTGGATACTCATCCACGGATTTAAAGGCTATCCTTTGGGCATCACTTTTTCTTTCTCCAAATGGTGTATCCAAATTTCTCACCTCAATGGTTTTTGGGCAATAAGGAAAGAGAATCAAAGCTCATAGGTCTCTGTCTTTTCGAAAGCCTCTGCTGCAGCCTTGGCGTTTTTCTCACCGAGGGCACCTGAGAAGACATCCTGAATTGCCTTCTGGACGTGTTCAAGGGTAACAACGCCTGTGGCCTTTGCGACGGCTCCGAGTATGGCGGTGTTTGTGATGGGCAGTCCGAGGACTTCGAGGGCTATTGTCGTGGCATCCACCAGCGCGAGCTTGGCCGGCTTCTTCTTGAGCTTTTCAAGGACTTCCTCCTTGCTTTTTTCTGTGTTGATTATGACGGTTCCGCCGTCTTTGAGACCTGCGGTAACATCTACCGTATCCAGCAGTGAAGGGTCGAGAACGACAACGACGTCCGGCTCGTAAATCTGGGTCTTAATCCTGATCGGCTTCTCGTCTATCCTCGTGAATGCTGTAACCGGAGCTCCTCTCCTTTCAACCCCGAAAAACGGGAATGCCTGGACATATTTCCCTTCGAGGAATGCTGCTGAAGCCAGTATGTTTGCAGCCGTAACTGCACCCTGTCCACCTCTACCGTGAAAACGAATCTCTATCATCTTCCTGCCTCCCAAACTTTTTTCAGTTATTGTTCCGCTGATGCATTTATTTGCCTTTCGGTATAAGGGGAAAGGAGTCTCGGCAACTGTCTTTGGGTAGAAATGGACTTAGTTAGTTTTCGATGTTTAAAGCCGAACATTACTTCTCGAAAATTTTTCCCGGAAAATTTTTAAGCCTGCTCTTACCTATATAGTTCTATATAATCTATAGAGGTGGGAGCATGGAGGCTCTGGCAGTGACAGCGGTTGCAATAGCATTTTACATTGCATGGAATATAGGCTCCAACGACTCGGCAAACGCTATGGGCACAGCCGTGGGTGCAGGCGTGCTGAGCTTCCGTCAGGCCACCTTAACTATAGCAATATTCGTTCTTATGGGAGCCTATCTCAGGGGATATAAGGTCATGAAAACTGTCGGCAGGGGGATAGTTCCTGAGGGATATCTCACGCTGGAGATGGCGATAATAGCCCTCCTCGCCGCTGGAATCTGGGTTACGGTTGCTACAATAAAGGGCCTGCCCGTTTCAACAACACAGGCAATAATAGGCGGTGTCGTTGGCGTGGGTCTGGCCATAAGGGCCCCCGTAAACTGGACGACTCTGGAGAAGATAGGAGGGGCATGGGTTCTCTCCCCAGTGATTGCGGGCCTTCTGGCGATGGTTCTCTACAGGTTCTACGGATACATAATCGGGAGGATGAAGAGCATCAGCATGATTGAGCTCCTCTATAAATGGCTCGCCGTTCTCGGAGGGGCTTATATGGCCTTCAACTTCGGCACAAATGAGGTTGCAAATGCCTCAGGCCCTCTCGTCGGGGCGGGCTTTGTGGGCCCGAAAACCGCAGGAATATTCGGGGCGATGGCGCTCTCCATTGGAGCTCTGACCTTCAGCTATGCCGTGATGCACACGGTCGGAAAGAAAATAACAGCCCTCGGTCCGACATCTGCTTTTGCAGCCCAGTTCGGCTCTGCGATGGCTGTAAGTCTGGCAAACATCCTCGGCCTGCCCGTGAGCTCAAGTCAGGCGATAGTCGGCGGCGTCATAGGGGTGGGCATAGCTGCAGGGGAGCACGTAAATAAATCCGTGATTAAGGATGTCATCTTCGGGTGGGTCGCAACGCCCACAACAGCCCTAATCATATCGCTTGTTGTTTTCAAGCTGTTCTCCATTGCCGGGCTTGTCTGAGCGCTATCTCAGATACAGGTTTTTCAGGAGGCCTTTTGTGAGCCTCACCTTCAAATTCGGGACTCTCTTTGATGTTATATGGAACCTCATGACTTCCCTTCCAGCTTTGAGCACAAGATAACCCTCATCAAGTTTGAAGGCCTCGATATTCTCTCCAATGTTGAGGCACCTGCCTGTTTCCAGAGCTGAGGTGAAAACACAGAGGGTGTAGCCGTAAGCGAGGGCGAGATATCTCTCATCAGCCTGCATCATTACCCTGCCGGCCAGGGGTATGCTGGTTTCTCCTTCAATCTCTCCTGATTCGCCCAGAAGCACAATTCCTCTGCCTGTGGCGATATAAATCCTGTCCCTAAAAACCGCAGCTCCAAGGATGGACTCACCTTTTAAGGCCTTTGAATTGCAGACCTCAATCGCTTTGCCTGTGCTGAATTCGATGTATGTTAAACAGTAATTCGCAGTTCTCATTCTTATGTCATCCTCGTTGGCCGTGAAGAAATATGCGTATCTGCTATCGGCATAGGCTGCCAGAGGCAGAATAACATAATAACCCGGATAATAAGGGCTAACCAGTAGTTGATACGTGTGTTCCAGATTGTAGGAGAAAGCACTCACGTTAAACCCATCCGGACTCACGGTGTAGACAAGAAAACCATTCTTAAAGTAGAAATAACCCGTGTAGAAGCTCTCTTTCATTGTGTAATTGCCTATTAGCTCTCCGTTCCTGTCAAAGAATCTGAAAATCGTGAGATATGGCTTGTGCTTGGTAATCTCGCTCTCTATCAAAACAGGG
>WAPO01000091.1 GCA_015520705.1 Thermococcus sp.
GCAGAATTTCCTCCTCTCCCACGTGTGGCGGTTCAATACAGTGATTCAACGGCTTAAGGAAGTGGCTGAAGAGTATGGTATTCAAGTTGAAGTCGTTGATGAGGCTTTCACTTCTCAATCGTGCCCTTTCTGTGGCCAACGTCATCCTAATGGAAGAATCTTTAGGGGATTGTTTAAGTGCCACAGAGAGGGCGTTATCATGAACGCTGACTTGGTAGGAGCTTTCAATATTTTGAAAAAGGTTGTGAAAACCATAACCCCGAGCCTCTCGGCTTTGTCGGGAGGTAGGGGTAATGGGGGGAAGGCCCTCCCTGAGGGGTTCTCCGAACCCTCTTCAAATAGGGTTGTGAGGATTACCCCTCAAACCTCTCCACCCTTAAGTTAGGGGTTTCTACGGCGGAAACCCTCAAGGGGAGGAGGTCATCCTGTACCGCTTACCTCTGAAGGCAATCTCAGCATGCACCTCCAATTCCTGTTCGGGTATGTAGGGGTCGATATAAAGGCTCTTTTCCGCCCTGAGGCCGAGCAGGACTGTCATAAATGCAAAGGCACTCGCGGCACTCCATGCCTGCGGAGAGTTGAACCTGAGCGCCGGCACAGGTTTTTCAAGGCCGCTGAAGAGTTCCGGAAGCGTGAAGTCCAGGTTTCTCGCGGCATTCAGGACGGCCATGGCGGTTCTAAAGGCCTTTTCCCTCTCGCCGATTCTGGTAAGCCCGAGGGCTATCATTGCGTTGTCATGTGGCCACACTGAGCCGTTGTGGTAGCTGAAGGGGTTGTATGTCTTCTCCTCTGAGCTGAGGGTTCTTATTCCCAGTCCGGAGAACATATCCTCCTCAAACAGTCTTGCTGCTATTTCCCTTTCATGCTCCGCTATCCCTGTCAGAAGGAGGTGTCCCATGTTGGAGGCAACAACCTCTGAAGGCCGGTTCTCCCCATCGAGGGCCAGCGCATAATAACCATCGAGCCAGAAGTCCTCGTTGAAGCGCTTTTTCAGAGTCTTCGCTTCCTGTTTGAGCTCTCTCCGGCAGCAGTCTGTTAGCTCTCCGGCCTCCATAAGCGCCCGGTATGCATATCCCTGAACCTCTACCAGCGCAACAGGGGGCTTCACAGGGCTTCCGTCTCTGGCAGGAATTGCCCCCCGTGAGTCCTTCCAGCCCTGATTACCCAGCTCTCCCGGGCTGTATCTTATATAGCCGTCCCCTTCCTCAAGCTTCCTGAGAATCCATTCCACCGCGAGGTTCAGGTTCTCCTTTATTTCCTCCACAAGCCCGGAATCACCAGTCCAGCGCAGGTATTCAGCCGCCAGAATTATGTAGAGGGGTGTTGCATCAACCGTTCCATAGTAGGGCGCAAAAGGAGCCCTGCCCGACTGGGAAAGCTCTCCAAGCCGGAGCTCATGGAAGATTTTCCCCCTTTCCTCCCCGCTTCTCTTTTCTTCCTTCTTTCCCTGAAATCTCGCCAGAACTTTGAGGACGGCCCGGGAATACTCCGGAAAATACGGCAGGAGGAAGTAGGAGGTTATTATGCTGTCCCTCCCGAATACGGCGGCAAACTCCGGAAGGCCTGCCAGGGGGACCGGGCCAAACTCGGTGAATGCGGTGAGCGCGTTCAAGTCCTCAACAGCCCTTTCAAATATCCTGTTGAGCCAGCCCCTGCTGGAGAATGCAGGATTTCTCAGGGGTTTCACATCGGGGACAAAACGGAGTGGCAGGCTTCCCTCTATGTATGGCCTGAACTCAACGTAGAAAGTCCTCTCTTCGAGGGGCCCAAGCTCAAACACCGCCTCAAACCTGCCGTTCTCAAAGTCCATATTGGAGATGACCTCAAGACCGCGAACTATGCCCTCAATCCCCCTGTAGGTATATACCGTGCCCTTCTCTCCCTCAGAGATGCTGATTTCCCTCTCAAAGCCTTCCTTGAACCCCCTGACCTCGAATATATCTTCCATCGGCACCCTGAAGGAATATGAAAAAGAGACCCTCTGCCTCTTATCTGTAGCGTTTCTGAATATGAGCCTTTCAACGTAGGACTCCCTCAGGGTTCTTTCCCTCGTGAGGATTACGTTGCCCATGTAATGGGTGATGCTCTCGTTGAAGGATTTTCTGATGTGGATTAAGCTCCCGGACTCAAAGTTCAGCCTCACGTCCTTCAGCACTCTGGTATCGAAGGCGTAAAACCCGTGCTTCCCCTTCATGTCCCCCTTCTCATCGGAGAACACAAAGGCACCGTTATATGCCAGCACTCACATCCCTCTCAGGACTTCTGCCCTTTCCGCAAGATTCACTGCCTTTATCCCCCACATCTCTGCGATAAACCTGAGCTCCTCCCTGAAGTCCCCGGGCACAGCGGAGAGGTGGTTTGCCCCCATAATGCTTATGAATGTCTCCTTATCCAGAGGATTCTCTATAGCCGTATGTGGCCACTGCTTTCCCCATTTGAGCTTCTTCTCAATATCCTCGGTGATTTCAGCTCCCCTGCCGAGGAAGTAGAGGAGGTAGTATTCCCCGCCTTTCCGTATAAGCCTCGCCACCGTGAAAACTGTCGGAGGGGTTCTGTATGTAAGAGCCCCGCCGCTCGCTCCCTGACACTGGCCCTGAACCGTCGTTGCCTTTAGATTCTCCTCGGGGTCTTCGCTCAGCCTTGCGTAGTAGAGCGATGATGCCCCGCAGTTGGCTATCAGGACAAGCTCGTCATCAACATATTTGATGTCCCCGAACAGGGGCGGCTTTCCGCTCAGATAAAAGAGCAGTGCGGAGCTTATCGTTCCCTTAACGTCGCCCTCGCAGGTGGCCGGGATCACTTCCTTCTCGCCTTCGGCGTCAAGGCTGAACGGGAAGAACGCCGGGATCAGGCAGGCTGTGACGCCGTAGACCTCGCTGAGCTCCGGCTGGCATTTAACTGAAACCGCCGAAACCTCATCTTTATATGCCCCATATATGTCCTTTGCCGCGAGATACAGTGCAATCTGCCTCTTCAAAACCTCCCGGGTCAGCATTGACTCATCAAACTTAACACTGCTCTTCTCAAGAAGCCACCTGAAGAACTCTTCAATTCTCTCATCGCCCCTGTGGAGCATTTCCTCAGCCTTTTTGACTATCAAATACTGATCGAGCATCAGATAGTCCCCTATGAACCGCTTGAGCCTCGGCAGATCGTCCATCAGGTGCTCCATTCCCAGAGTGTACGGTGCTCCAAAGAGAAGGAGGGACTTTCTGGAGAGCTTTGAGACAGCTTCAGCGGCTCTGACCCACGCCTTGACCTTCTCCAGATCACCCTTTATGCGGGTGTGGTGAAGTGCATGGTAGTTGACGGAACTCTCCCAGAGGGAAGCCCCAACTGAGGTTATGCACGTTGAGCCGGCCCATGCTGGATCATCATCTGCGTAGAGGAGGAGGGGCTTATTCACCTCCTTTGCCAGGAGTGTTACAAGATTGCTCTCAGTCCAGTGCCACAGGCCGAGAATTACCCCGCTTGCTCCGTTACCGTTGATGAATTTGGCAGCCTCAAATGACTCCTTCTTCGAGTCTATGCCGAAGTTCATGCCTTTTTCCAGTGCTTCATATTTGCCGAGGGCTTCATTTACGTCCAGAACCTCGAAGCCCGCTTTTCTAAGATCCTCCACAAGGGAGGAGTGCTTTTCCATCATGGCCCTTTCCCGTTCAATGGACAGGGAAGTCTTTCTCGGATCAGTGAAGGTTGCAACTGCTATCATGGTAATCACCCTTTGACAGCACCACTTGTGTATCCACGTATTAAATACTTTCCGAGGGCTATCATTATGAAGAGCGTGGGTATTGCAACTATCAGAGCTCCGGCCATCTGGATGTTCCAGTTTGCCACAAAGCTCCCCTTAAGATTCGCAAGCTTTACGGTTGCCGGCATTGCCGCCTCCCCCCTTGTGAGCACGACACCAAAGAGATAGTCGTTCCATATGTTCGTGAACTGATATATTGCTGTTACGACAAATGCAGGTATCGAGAGGGGGAATACTATGCTTGTGTACACCTTTAGAGGGCTCGCACCATCGACTTTTGCCGCTTCAATCAGCTCATCCGGAACCTCATAGTAGTAGTTGGTAAACAGAAGGGTTGTTATCGGAACACCGTAGGCAGTATGGGTTAGAATCATGCCGGGAATTGTATTATAGAGACCGAGCTTCGTTATGATTCTGAGCAGGGGTATTAGAATTGACTGATAGGGCAGGAATATTCCGAGAGTTATGAATATCAGAAGCTTTCTGGAGGTTTCCCCTTTCAGCAGCTTTGCAAGGACATAACCCGTTAGTGAGCCTATCATAACAGAGAAGATCGTGGCAAATGTTGTGAAGAGCAGGCTGTTGAGCACAGGTCTTTTAAGTTCGGAGAAGGCTTGTTTGTAAGCGCCAAAGTAGGGAGGGAACACGAACCTGATTGGAGTCGTCATTGTAACCTGCCGCCCGGTCTTCAGTGATGTCGTTACGGCACTCCAGAAGGGAAGCAGGTAGATGAACATAAAAGCTATGAGGATGATGTAGAGCAGCAATCTTCTGGTTCTCATTCCTTCTCACCCCTATAGCTCCAGTAGAGATAGGGAAGGACTATAGCAAATGACAGCAGGAGGAGCACTGTGGCTATGGAAGCTCCGTAGGCAAATTTTGTTTTTGCAAATGTCTCCTTATACATCTCGACCGCCAGAATAAACGTTGAGGTTCCCGGGCCTCCGGATGTGAGAACCCAGATGAAGTCGAACGCTTTGAGTGAGAAGACCATCAGCACCACGAATGCGCTCAGTGTGGGCTTTTTGAGCTGAGGAATTATAACGTATCTGTAGAGCTGCAGTGGATTTGCCCCGTCTATAATCGCTGCCTCATACTGCTCGGAGGATATTGATCTTATACCTGCCAGGTAGATGACCATGGTGTAGCCGGAGAACTGCCAGATTAAAGCTAGGATTACAGCATAAAGCGCTACATGGGGGTCGGTTATCCAGTTGCTCTTCAGGAAATCAAGATGGAGCATGCTGAATAGGGTGTTCAGCACTCCATCTGACGGATCATACATCCATGCCCACAGGGTTGCGGTGACAACAAATGAGAGGGCAAATGGAAGGGCATAGATGGTTCTAAACCCGTTCTCAAATTTTATCTTTCTATCAAGGAGGATTGCGAGGAGGAGACCAAGAAGGAGAGAACCGGGAACAAACAGGAGGATCAGCACTATATTGTTCCTGAACGAGGTCCAGAATACAGGATCATGGAAGAGAATCCTGTAGTTTTCAAGCCCAACGAATCGGTATGAGGGGATGAGCCCCTTCCAGTCAGTAAATGAGATATAAACATTCCACACTATTGCAAAGTATATAAAGACCCCAACAAGGACGAGAGCAGGGATTAAAAATAAAAGAGAGTAGAGAGACTCCTCTTTAAATTTCAGCTTCACAACCCACCCTCCTCAGGTGAGCTTCCACTCCTTTATCTTGTTTGGCAGGAGATCCTGCTTGACCGCGCTGACTATGGACTTTGCTGTCTCATCTACGTTCTTGTTCGTTACGAACGTTGAAATGATATCATTGAGGTCTGAGAGGAACGCTGGCGGGACTGCACTTCCGTGGGTTATGCTCGGCACGAGCTTAGTGCTTGGGCTTCTGAGGTCTTTTATGAATTTCTTCTGTATCGGCCCGTAGGGATCGAGGGGGGCATCGTCTCTCGCGGGTATTGATCCCTTTATCGGGTTGAAGGTGTTCTGGGCTTCGACGGTTCCGATGAAGCTGAGCCACTTCTTGGCAGCCTCTGGGTGGGCAGCCTTGGCCGGAAGAACAAACGTGTCTATGACGAGGTCGTAGACATTTGAAGGCAGGACGATTGCACCGTAATCAACATCCGGCTTCCATCCCTTCGCCTTGAAGTAGCCGTTGGCCCAGTCACCCATTATGGTCATCGCAGCATCTCCCTTATAGACCAGACCGCAGGCCTCATCCCATGTCTTCGCTGCATGATCAGAATTAACATAGTTGAGGTATTCCGCGTATGCCTCAAGAACTTTCTTTAGGGTGGGGTTGTTCGGATCGGTGATTTTGCCATTAATGAAGTCCTGGTAGAACTGGACTCCTCCAATTGACAGCATTACAACCTCAAATGCATGTGTAGCAGGCCACTTGTTCCTGTCCCCGAGTGCGAAGGGTGTAACCCCCTTGCTCTTCAGCTCTTGGGCAACCCTCATAAGGTCATCAAAGCTCTTGATGCTGTTCGGGTCAATGCCGTATTTCTCAAATATGTGTTTGTTGTACCAGACGACGTTTGCCCTGTGCACGTTTATCGGGACTGCATAATAGTGTCCGTTGAACATTACCATCTGCTGGATAACCTTCGGATAGTGGTCTCTCATATCCTTGGTCCATATGTCATCTATTGGGGTAAGTTGCTTTGCTTTCACATACGGAGCCATCTCGTAACCCGCGTGAACCTGGAATGTGTCGGGAGGCTTGCCTGCAAGCATAAGTGACTGGAGAACCATCTTCATATTGACTCCGGCACCGCCGCTTACAGGATTTGCCTTTATTTCGATATTGGGATATTTGTCCTTGAACTTCTTAAAGACAGCTTCAATAGCCTGTTTTTCTCCACCGGCAGTCCACCAGTGGTAGATTTCAAGAACATTCTGCTCAGGAGCTACGGACTTTGTTACGGTTACGGTGGCAGTTCCGGTCTGGGTCTGACCTCCAATACATCCACTGGCAATCACTCCTAAAACCAGAAAAGACACCAACAGCAGGCTGTACACGGCTTTTTTCATGGTAACACCCCCAGAGAGGGAGCTTCAATTAAGGATATCACTGATGGGGATATTTAATTCTTTTGGTTTCTATATAACACATCATAACAGGAAAAACCGGCTGATAAAACCAAATTTATGTAAAAATTTTAAAAGAATAAACTGAACAATTTTAGTGTGTTTATATGATTGCTTTTTCTGTTTTTTTGTCGAAGAGGTGGATTTTCTTCATGTCAAAGACAACATCAACCTCCTGCCCCTCACTAACTTTAGAATCACTGTGGAAGGACCCAAGAAAACTCAAACC
>WAPO01000092.1 GCA_015520705.1 Thermococcus sp.
AGGAGAGGACGTTAACAGGCTTAAAGAGGAGTTCCGCCAGGTTTTAAGCGGCATCTCGCCACTTGAGATACCTCTCATAGAGCAGGAACTCGTTAAGGAAGGTGTCTCCGCCAAGGATATAGCCAAGATGTGTGATTTACATGTCGAGCTCTTCCGCGAGGCCGTTAAAGGAACGGAGGAGCTTGAAGAGAAGGATTTACCGGACGGCCATCCGCTCAAGACCCTTTATCTGGAGAACAAGGAGATAATGAAAGATGCTGAAATGCTCAACCTCTACGCGAAAACTATGGCAAGCACCAGAGATGAGCGCATGAAGAGGGAAATCCTCGGAGTTTTAGAGGAAATAGTGAATAACCTTAGGAAGGTTGGCTTCACCCACTACAACCGCGAGGAGATGCTAACCTTCCCCTACATCGAGAGACGCGGCTTAACGGCAATAGCAACCGTCCTCTGGACGAAGCATGACGAGATAAGGTTCATGGTAAGGTACCTCGCTGAACTCCTGAGAAAGAGGGCAGAAATGCCATGGGAGGAGTTCGTTGAGCGCTTCAAGGCCAAAGCCGGAGAGGCGGCCTTCGCGCTCAGCGACATGGTCTTCAGGGAGAACAACATCTATTATCCGACTCTAAAAGCCCTCCTCACAGAGGGTGAGTGGAAGGCCATAAGAATGCAGGAGGAGGAGATAGGCTTCTACAAGGTGAAGCCGCCCGCATGGGACCCCGGCGAAGATGTTAAACCTCTCCACCCGTGGGAGATTGATCCCACTCTAAGTGCAGAACAGCTCCTGAGCCTTCCGAAGGAAGTTCAGAAGGCTTTGAGGGGACAGGTTCTGGAATTTGATGCAAGTGACGTAAAGCGGGAGGGAGATATTGCCCTCGATGTGGGTTATCTCTCTGTTGAAGAGCTTAATGCTATATTCAAGCATCTCCCTGTGGATGTAACTTTCATAGATAAAGATGACAGGGTAAGGTTTTTCTCAGGAGGCGACAGAATATTTACAAGGACTCCTTCAGTTATTGGAAGACCCGTGCAGCTGTGCCACCCACCCAAGAGCGTACACATAGTGAACAGAATTCTCAGAGCGTTCAAGGAGGGCAGGAGGGACTCTGCGGAGTTCTGGATTCAGATGGGCGGGAAGTTCATATACATCAAATACATTCCTGTCCGGGACGAAAAGGGCACCTATCTTGGGACGCTTGAAATAACGCAGGAGATAAGCAGGATTAAATCTCTTGAAGGAGAGAAGAGGCTTTTGGACTGGAGGGATTAACATGATTGTGGTGAAGGTTGAGAATGCAGAGAGGTTTGAGAACCCCCACGGAGTTGATGTTAAAAAGCTGATTGATGCCGAAAAGGCGCAGATATTTCACGTGACGCTAAAGCCGGGGGAGAAGCTTAAGAGACACACCACTTCGACAGATGCTTTCCTTTACATAATAAAAGGCAGGGGTGTGGTGGAAGTTGGAAATGAGAAGGAAGAGGTTAGAAAGGCGACCCTCGTTTACCTCCCCAGGGAAGTTCCCCACAGTGTTGAAAATACGGGAAGTCTGGAGATGAAGTTCCTCGTGGTGAAGGTGGTCTAAATGAGGGGAAGGGAAGAGATATTCAAAAAGAGGGTTGAGCGTTTTCAGCAGCTCCTCAGGGAGAACGAAATAGATGGAGCGGTTATAAGGACGCTTTCGACCTTCATATACTTCACGGGAACCAAATGGCTCAGACCAAGCCTCCTAATTCCTGCAGAGGGGGAACCAAAGGTTTTCGTCGTTAAAGGAGAGGCCGAGCTCTTCAGGCAGAAGAGCTGGATAGAGAACGTTGTGGAGTTCCAGAAGGTCGAGGATTTGATGGCCGGAATCGTCGGCTGGATACACCGCGGCGGGATGAGCCGTGTTGGCTTGGAGTTCGGTGTTGAGAGGGATGCATACCTCCTGTTCCTCAAAGTCTTTGAGAGGCTCAATCCGAGCATTGAAATAGTAGATGTGTTCGGCATCACCGCCGACATGCGCATGATAAAGGACGAGTGGGAACTCAATAACATTAGAAAGGCGGGCAAAATCGCTCAAAAGGGCATGGAAGCCGCTGAAGATGCCATAAAGCCCGGAAGAAGCGAGCTTGAGATAGCTGCCGATATAGTGAGGGAGCTTATGCTTAATGGGAGCGAAGACCCCAAGGTCTATGTCTCGACGACGCCAAGGGCCCATGCTGAGCCCTTCCGCGATCTCAGAGTGCCGGATAACGGCGTGGTTACTGTCGTCATTGGAGCGGACTGGAACCACTACTATGCCAATATGGCGCGCACATTCGTTGTTGGGGAGTCTGGAGAGAGGGTGCGGAGAGCCATCAAGGCGAAGGAAGAGGCCTATAGACTTGCCCTTGAGGAAACAAAGGTTGGGGTTTCACTTGCCTCAGTGGAGAAGAAGCTTGCAGGCTTTTTCAAGGAAAAAGGCTTTGCCGATGCCTATCTGGCTGGATACACCCACAGTGTCGGACTGCTTATTGAAGAACCACCCATAACGACTATAGTCGTCCCGCAGAGGGCCACGAAGGTTCAGGAGAACATGACGCTGGCGATAATACATCCACCTTTGATGATTCCTGAGGGAGCAATAAAACACGAGGACACATACATAGTCAGAAAAGACAGACTGGAGAGGGCTACCTAAAACACCCTCGCGTAGCCCCACTTACGGACACTGGTTAGTATGGATGTTTCAGTGCTCCTGATGCCCTCCACCCTCCCCAGTTTTTCTATGAGAAAGCTTTCAAGCTCCTGAAGGTCTTTCACCGTCACCTGCATGAGTATATCGTGAGCACCGGTGGCTATGCCGAGGACATCAACCTCCGGTAGGTTGCTCAGCTCCTCGGCGGCCTCCTTTACCCTGCTCGGCTCCACATCAACAGCTATGAAGGCCACTATGGAGTAACCCGCCTTGAAAGGATTTATTAAAGCCGCGAATTTTCGTATAATGCCGCTGTTTTGGAGTTTTCTTATACGGAGTCTGACCGTCGACTCTGGAACTCCAAGCTTCCTTGCAATCCCAGAGTAGCTCATGCGCCCATTTTCCTGCAGAATATGGAGTATCTTCCTGTCAAGATCATCGAGTTTCATTTTTATCACCATATCGCATTTTTAGCCCGGATTAATTAACTATTCATTATATCTTTTAAGTTTTTTCTGCTGAATCCGTAGAAACTAACCGAAAACGATATTATTCCAAAGCGCATATAGTATATGAGGTGCAGGTATGAAGGCTGAAGATGTTGTGGAGAGATATTCCAGAGTCTTCCCAAAAGCAGCTCGGGTTACATACGCTCCTATCGTGGGAATCAGGGCAAAAAACGCCCTCGTCTGGGATATTGAGGGTAGGGAATACATAGACTTTCTGAGCGATGCGGCCGTTCAGAACGTCGGTCACAACAATGAAAGGGTTGTCCAAGCGGCCCTTGAGCAGACAGAAAGGCTGATACATTTCACATTTATTTACGGCTTCCCACTGGAACCGCTTCTCCTTGCAGAAAAATTGAGAGAAATTTCTCCGATCAGGGATGCAAAGATTACATTTGGTATGACAGGAAGCGACGCCAATGACGGAGCGATAAAATTTGCCAGGGCATACACAAAGAGACGGACAATTCTGAGCTATCTGCGGAGCTACTACGGAGCAACCTATGGAGCAATGAGTATAACAGGACTTGACTTTGAGGTGCGTTCTATTGTCGGAGAGCTGAGCGATGTTCACTATATCCCCTATCCGAACTGCTACCGCTGTCCCTTCGGAAAAGACCCAAAGAGCTGCAGAATGGAATGCGTGGAGTATCTCAAAGAAAAATTTGAGGGAGAAGTCTATGCGGAGGGAGTCGCGGCTCTCTTTGCCGAGCCCATACAGGGAGACGCTGGAATGGTTGTTCCACCGGCAAACTACTTTAAAAGAATAAAAAAGATTCTTGATGACCATGGAATTCTCCTCGTAGTTGATGAGGTTCAGAGCGGAATGGGCAGGACGGGCAGATGGTTTGCCATAGAGCACTTCGGCGTTACCCCCGATATCATCACAATTGCCAAGCCCCTTGGAGGGGGATTCCCAATCAGCGCGATAATCGGAAAGGGAGACATCATGGATGCCCTGCCTCCACTTGGACACACATTCACACTCAGCGGAAATGCGGTAGCGAGCAGAGCGGCGCTCGCTGTTATAAAGGAAATAGAGGAGAAGGAACTTCTGAAAAGAGCTGAAAAACTCGGAGAACACACCAAGAAAAGACTGGAAGAAATGAAACAGGAGCATGAACTTATAGGGGATGTCAGAGGTCTCGGGCTTATGCTCGGCCTTGATCTCGTAAAGGATAGAGAAACTAAAGAAAGGGCATATAATGAGGCCAAAAAAGTTGTCTGGAGGGCCTATGAGCTCGGACTTATAGTGGCATTCCTTCAGGGGAATGTTCTCAGGATTCAACCACCCCTGACGATTGAAGAGGAGCTTCTCGATGAGGGTCTTGACAGGCTGGAGCAGGCGATAAGTGATGTTGAGGAGGGAAGGGTTCCAGATAGCGTTCTTACAAATGTGCACGGATGGTGATTTTCTTTTTAGAGCCAGGTTTTCACCTACCAATCTTTAATTTCTGGGATCGATGTGAATAAAATTGTTTAACGATTTTATTTTCTTAAAGTCCTTTATTTTCGTCAAAATTTATAGGGATGAATGTCCATATCAATTCTTGGCGATGTCCATGTATGGCAACTGGGGAAAGTTTCTACGTGTAAACCTCTCCACAGGAGAGGTAAAAGTTGAGGAGTATGATGAGGAGCTTGCCAAGAAATGGCTTGGAAGCAGAGGGCTTGCAATATACCTTCTGCTGAAGGAGATGGATCCAAAGGTTGACCCATTGAGCCCGGAGAACAAGCTGATAATTGCACCCGGGCCTTTAAGCGGAACAAGCGCTCCCACAGGTGGGAGATACAATGTCGTTACTAAGAGCCCCGCAACAGGCTTCATAACCATGGCAAATTCCGGCGGTTACTTTGGTGCAGAACTGAAATTTGCAGGATATGATGCAATTGTTGTTGAAGGGAAGGCTGAGAAGCCTGTCTACATTTACATCAACGATGAACAGGTTGAGATTCGCGACGCTTCCCACCTCTGGGGTAAGATCGTGAGCGAGACCGAAGCGGCCATCAGGAAGGAAATCGGAAGCAAGAAGCTCAGGATAGCGCTGATAGGGCCAGCAGGCGAGAACCTCGTTAAATTTGCGGCTGTTATGAACGACGGCCACCGTGCTGCAGGAAGGGCCGGTGTTGGCGCTGTTATGGGAAGCAAGAATCTCAAAGCAATAGCCGTTGAAGGGAGCAAACGCGTTCCAGTAGCAGACAAGCAGAAGTTCATGCTGACGGTTAGGGAGAAAATAAACAAACTCAAGAACGATCCTGTCGCTGGAGGAGGTCTGCCCAAATATGGAACTGCTGTCCTTGTGAACATAATCAATTCCAATGGACTATATCCGACACGGAACTTCCAGACAGGAGTTTTCGAGTATGCTGAAGAGCAGAGCGGCGAGGCCATGGCAGCTAAATACCTCATAAGGAACCAGCCCTGTTATGCCTGTCCGATTGGCTGCGGCAGAGTAAACAAGCTCCCGACAGTTGGCGTCACAGAGGGGCCGGAATATGAGAGCACGTGGGCTCTCGGGGCAAACCTTGGGATAAACGACCTCGCGAGTATAATCGAAGCAAACCACTTCTGCGATGAGTATGGTCTCGACACAATCTCAACAGGAGGAACCCTCGCCACGGCCATGGAGCTCTGGGACAAGGGCCTTCTCAAGCCCGAGGATGTGGGTGAAGACGCTCCGCCCTTCAGGTGGGGCAACACAGAGGTTCTCCACTATTACATCGAGAAGATAGCCTACAGGAAGGGCTTTGGAGATGTCCTTGCTGAAGGAGGCTACCGCCTTGCGGAGAAGTTCAACGGCGTTGACTACTTCATGGGTGTCAAGAAGCTTGAGCTTCCAGCTTACGATCCGCGTGGAGCTGAAGGCCACGGTCTCGGTTATGCGACCAACAACCGCGGCGGCTGCCACATCAAGAACTACATGATAAGCCCGGAGATACTCGGCTATCCCTACAAGATGGATCCGCACGACATAAGCGACGACAAGGTGAAGATGCTCATAATCTTCCAGCACCTCAGCGCTGTAATTGACGCCGCCGGACTGTGCCTCTTCACGACCTTCGGCCTTGGCGCTGATGACTTCCGCGACCTGCTCAACGCGGCTCTCGGCTGGGACTTCTCAACAGAGGACTACCTCAAGATTGGAGAGCGCATCTGGAACGCTGAGCGTATCTTCAACCTCAAGGCCGGTCTCGACCCGCTCAAGGACGACACCCTGCCGAAGAGGTTCCTTGAGGAGCCCATGCCAGAAGGACCTAACAAGGGCCACGTTGTCAGGCTTAAGGAGATGCTCCCGCGCTATTACAAGCTCCGCGGCTGGACTGAGGACGGAAGGGTTCCACCCGAGAAGGCTAAAGAACTCGGTATTGAAGAGTTCTTGTGAACCTTTCTTTTATTTCCCAATTTTGTCCCGCAAGGTTTTTAGAGATACTTGAAGAAGTGCTTTCTCAAGGTGGTAAGATGATGTATTTGCACTTTTCCATACGCTCGTCGAACCGAGAGGCCGGAGGCGGTTGAAGTGGAGAATGATAAAGAGTATACCTTCACCCTCTGGGACGGGAAGGCTATAGTCAGGCCAAAGCTGGATATGAAGTATCTCTACATAGAAATTACAAGCAGGTGCAACCTCAAGTGCGAGATGTGCTTCAAGCAGTACTGGGAGGATACTGAAGGAGATATGGACTGGGAACTCTTCCTTAAAATCCTCGATGATGCGGAGGAGTTTCCCAATCTTGAGATGGTATATCTCGGCGGAATTGGCGAGCCCTCTGTTCACCCTCGCTTCATGGACATGGTGCGCGAGATTAAGAGGAGGGGTTTTGCCCTCGGAATGAGCACAAACGGGACTCTCCTCACTGAGAAAATGCTCAGGGAATTTGCTGAGCTCGGTGTTGAGCTGATGTATTTCTCAATGGATACAGTTCCGACAGCACAGAATGCCATAACTCTCGGACACATTGCAGCTGCCATTACAGCGGATAAGATAAAGAAGCTGGTGAGGTATCGTGAGGAAACCGGAACACACAGGCCGAGTGTGGGTGTTGAGGTCGTCGTTACAAAGGAAAACTACCGCGAGCTGCCGGATATCGCCCGCTATCTCCTTGATCTCGGTGTTGATGCCATGTTAATCTCAAATCTCCTCCCTATGAATGAGGAACAAACAAAGGATATAATCTACGATGGAAGTATTGACATGGAGCTAATCCTTGAGGAACTCTACAAGATAGCCCACAACGGCCTTTATATTAAGCTACCATACTTCGAGCTGAAGACGGAGCGCTCCTGTGACTTCGACGAGAACAACGTTGCCGTCGTCAGGTGGGACGGCGAAGTTGCCCCCTGCTACCGCTTCCTGCACAGCTACTATGAATACATCTTCGGCAGGAAGAAGAAGGTCAACGCATACTCCTTCGGCAACGTTAGGGAGAAGAGCCTCGCGGAGATATGGACGAGTGAAAGATATACATGGTTCCGCTTCACAATGAAGAACTACATGTATCCCTCGTGCACCGACTGTTCCCTCGTTGATGCCTGCGACTTCGTCAAGACGAGTGACATAGACTGCTGGGGTAACGAGCCTAGCTGCGCAGACTGTCTGTGGGCGAGAAGGATAGTCCAGTGCCCGATCCCACAGCACATGTTCGGGAAGTTCTTTTAGCTCCCTTCTGCTTTTCTTGCACTTGCATTTGATTTTTGATGCAGCACAAACATACCAAATTTGACCAGAAAACTTTAAAAACAATTAGGTTCTCCTAACAAATGAAAAAAATTTAAAATGAAAGATATGTCAGGTGATTGTGATGTTTCGGAAAGTGCTCTTTCCAACGGACTTCAGCCAGGGGGCTTCCAGAGCCATAGAAAAGTTCGAAAAGCAGAACGAGATAAGCATAGGTGAGCTCGTAGTCCTCCACGTCGTTGATGAAGGCATAGTTGAGGAACTTATGAACGGTTATTCACTGCTCTATGAAAACACAGAAAGGGAAATCCAAACAATCAGAAAGAAACTGCAGGAAAAAGCCATGAAACGGCTTCAGAAAGAAGTGGAAACACTGAGAAGGGCCTTTAAAACTGAAAACATTAAACCCTTGGTGAGGTTCGGTTTCCCATGGGAAGAGATAGTTAAAACAGCTGAGGAAGAGGATGTCTCCCTCATACTCCTCCCGAGTCATGGAAAGCTCGGCTTCTCCCACGAAATCCTGGGCTCAACAACCGTCCGTGTGCTTAGAAAAACCAGAAGACCGGTTCTTATAATCAAGACTCACCATGAAGAGGGAGATGAGGAGAAATGAACTGGCTGAAGCTCAAGAATCATCTCGACAGATATCTCCCGATTTATGTTACGCTTGCCATGATAGCAGGCTTCTATGCGGGAACGCATATCAACCTCAAACCATATCACAACACGCTTAAGACGCTCAATATGCTCGTTGTCATCAGCATGATTTACCCTATGATGATAAACCTCCGGCTCGGCGAGCTCAAGAACTCTGCCAGACTCTGGAAGCAATTAACCATAGCCCTCCTGATGGGGCTGGTAATTTCCCCGCTCATAATGTACAGTGCAATATGGCTAACCAATCTCTTCCACCCGATTAACCCTCAGCTGGCTCTTGGGCTTCTCCTGGCTGTGGTTGTCCCCTGCTCATCGATGAGCATAGCCTATACCGGTTTCACCAAGGGAAATCTTGAGCTTGCGACAATAGTTGTGGCACTGAGCTTCACTTTAGCTATAGTAACTGTCCCAGGCTGGCTTAAGGTCTTTGCATCGAGCTATCATGTGGTCATCTCCATCTGGTTGCTCGTGAAAACGATAATCATAGTTGTCATAACGCCCATGGTACTCGGTGTGCTTACGAGGGCCTACCTTATGGGCAAACTTGGGCCAGAGGGCTTTCTCAGGATAAAGCCTGCCTTCCCGGCAATATCGCTCCTCGGTATGTATACCATTGTCTTCCTAATCTTCATGGAAAAGGCAAGGCTCATAGCCAGCAAGCCCAGCATTGTTGGAATAGCTTTAATCCCATTGGTGCTCTACTACTCAACAGCGCTAATTTTTATGACGTTCTTTGACAGGTCAGTCGGGATACCTTATAGAGATCACATGGCAATAACCTTCACCTCCGTGGGCAAAAACGAGGGAACTGCCATGGCCATAGCTCTGGCGGCAGGGACTGGATTGATGGCAATAGCCCCGGCCATAACCCCAGTTGTCCAGATCCCCTTCCTAGTTGGTTACGTTAAGCTGTGGAGGAAGGTCGCTGGTATCTGGAAGTGCAGGATAATAAGGGAAGAGAGCTCACCAGAGGCTGTGTGAGTTGTATCAAAATTCCATTCTCCTGAACATTTATTCGGAGGGAGAGATTTGCGGATTCTTTTAATCCTCCCCCCTTCAGATAGTGCAATAAAACAGGTCGTGGGAACAACAGGCCCTCCTCTAGGGCTCGCCTATATCGCTTCAATGGTTAGAGATGATCATGATGTTAGGATAATAGATGGAATAGCCGAAGATTTAACCTTCGAGGGCGTTATGAGGAAGATAAAGCGCTATGATCCAGACGTCGTTGGAATAACGGCCACGACTTCAGCCATGTACGACGCCTATACCGTTGCTAAGATGGCTAAGAGGCTCAACGAAAACGTCTTCGTCGTTATGGGCGGTCCCCACGTAACTTTCACCCCAGAGCTTACCATGAGGGAGTGCCCTTGTATAGACGCCATCGTCAGGGGCGAGGGTGAGCTCACCTTCAGGGAACTTGTTGATGCACTAGATAAGGGTCGTCCACTGAGGGGCATCCTCGGGCTCTCATACCGCGAGGAAAACGGTAAGATAAGAAACGAGCCCCCGCGGCCCCTTATACAGAACATTGATGAGATACCAATGCCCTCCTATGACCTTCTTCCTATGGACATATACCGGGCAGACGGAACATCTTTCGGCACGATAATGACTAGCAGGGGGTGCCCGTTTAACTGTGCTTTCTGCTCATCTTCACTTCAGTTTGGCAAGAGGTGGCGCGGCCACAGCGTTGAAAGGGTCATCGAAGAACTCTCAATCCTGCGCAACGAGTACGGCAAAAGGGAGATAGAGTTCCTTGACGACACCTTCACCCTTAACAGGAGGAGGGCTGTGGATATCCCAAGGAGAATAAAGGAGGAGGGGCTTGACATAACGTGGACAGCATCATCAAGGGTTAACACCTTCAGCGAGAAGATAGCGAAGGTGATGAAGGCGGGCGGCTGTCATACAGTATACTTCGGCATAGAATCTGGAACCCAGAGGATCCTGGACTTCATAGGAAAGGGAATAACACCCCAGCAGTCGATGGGTGCGGTCAAAACGGCCAAAAAAGCCGGACTGAGAGCTTTCGGCTCTTTCATAATAGGTTTTCCGGATGAGACGAGGGAGGAAGTCGAGACGACCATAAGGTTCGCCAAGAAAGTTGGCGTTGACTTTGCCCAGTTTACCGTGGCAACCCCCTACCCTGGGACGAGGCTCTGGCAGTACGCGGTGGAGCACAGCCTCCTTCTGACCCGCAACTGGAGGAGATATACAACCATTGATCCCGTTATGAAACTGAAGCATTTCACCCCAGAGGGGATAGCCAAGATGCTGAGGAGGGCCTACCTGTCCTTCTACCTGAGACCAAAGGTTCTTCTGAAGGATCTCGTTGAAAGACGAGGGTTCATCTTTAGAAGGGCCATTAGGAGTATCTTCAACATTTACTATGGGAGGAAAAGAAAGGAGGAACTGCCGAAGATTCCCTTCAAAACGGTCTCCTTCGACTAGCCCTCTTCCTTGACTTTCTTCCACACCTCCTTCACGAATGACTTCGTGTCGCTCATGGAGTCTATCCTTAGGGGTCTTCTGCTCCTCACTAGGTACTCGACGGCTCCAGCGTACTGGAGCGCGTACTTTCCAACGAGCTGAGCCCCGTTCAGCCTGCCGTTCTCGATGAAGAGCTTCGCTATGTGTGATCCGTGCCATACCTCTTTCCTTGCGCCTGTGAAGGTTCCTATCGAGGCAAAGACCTTGTCGAATATCGTTATTATGTTCATGTTTATTGAGCCTCGGTAGTGCTTTTCAATCCCAAGCATGTTGTATCCCGCGACCCTGCCCTGCTCCCTCGCGAGAGGCCAGATGG
>WAPO01000093.1 GCA_015520705.1 Thermococcus sp.
CCAGCACCGCCGCCGTTTGTAACCACAGCTACTCTTCTGCCCTCTGCCGGCTTCTGCATCGCCAGAGCCTTTGCATAGTTGAAGAGCTGGCGCATGCTCTTTGCCGAGAGAACTCCTGTCTGCTCAAATGCGGCCTCGTATATCCTGTATGAGCCAGCAAGCGAACCTGTGTGGGATGCAGCCGCTTTTGCGCCTGCTTCAGTTCTGCCGGCCTTGAGGACAACGACAGGCTTGGAGAGAGTTGTTTCTCTGGCCGTTCGGAAGAACTTCCTTCCGTCCTTCACTCCCTCAAGATAGGCGGTTATGACGTTCGTTTTTGGGTCCTCTTTGAGGTAGCCCATGAAGTCGCTTTCGTCAAGGTCAGCCATATTCCCGAGGCTTATGAACTTGCTCATGCCGATTTCATGCCTCGCGGCCCAGTCCAGAATAGCAGCGCCAAAAGCCCCGCTCTGACTCATAAAGGCTATTCCTCCAAACTTCGGCCTCGCCTGCCTCTCCGGAGGGTTGAAGTTGCAGTCAAATCCGTTTTCGATGTTTGTAACGCCGAGACAGTTGGGACCAACGAGTCTTATTCCCCATTTCCTGGCACGTCTGACAAGCTCTTCCTCAAGCTCGGCATTCCCAGCCTCCTTAAACCCCGCAGAGATAACAACGGCGGCCTTAACGCCCTTCTGCCCGCATTCGTCAATCACATCCGGCACAAACCTTGCGGGAACCGCTATGACGGCAACATCAACCTCTCCGGGGATTTCAAGAATGCTCCTGTAGGATTTAAAGCTCCTCCCGTTCACCTCAATATCCTCGCCTTTTATATTGACGGGATATACTTCCCCGCTAAACTGCCTAGTTACCGAACGCATTATTGAGTTCCCTATTTTCCCAGGCTTGTTTGAAGCGCCTATGACAGCGACACTTTGCGGATAGAATAAAAAGTCGAGGTTCATCCTCCCACCTCCAGTGTCGCTTGAACTTTTACATTTATAAAGCTTTCCAGCTTGGATAAATTATCCATATAGGGAAAAAGTTATATTGCAGAACGCTCAAATTCTAGTTAGAACGTTAAAATAGGTGGGTATTATGACAAAGAAAGTTAGGGTTATTGCAGACCCCGAAGTGATAAAACTTATGCTCGAAGATACAAGGAGAAAAATCCTTCAACTCCTTAGAAACAAGGAAATGACAATCTCCCAGCTCAGCGAGATACTCGGAAAAACACCGCAGACAATATACCACCACATAGAAAAGCTGAAGGATGCGGGTCTCGTAGAGGTAAAGAGAACTGAGATGAAGGGCAACCTTGTTGAGAAGTACTACGGCAGAACCGCGGATGCCTTCTACATAAACCTCTACCTCGGTGACGAGGAGCTCCGATACTTTGCCCGCTCAAGACTCAAAAGCAAACTCGAAATCTTCAAAGCTTTGGGTTATGAGTTCGATGAAGAGAAACTCCTGGACATTATGGACAGGCTTCTTGAGAAGGAACATGAATATAAAACCGAGATATCAAAGGAAATAGAGGCCAACGAGGAAAAACTGAAGGATTTCTCCAATGAGGACATAATACACGCCATAGAATGGCTCTCAATGGCCAGGATAGGTCAGGATGGAGATGCCCTAGATCTACTCAAAAAGTTGGGAGAAATCCTTAAGAAGTGAGATATCAAAAGAGAGCATGATGAATGATGGCAAGGGGAATCCGATTACTTGTGCTGGATGTTCTTAAACCCCACCAGCCGATCGTCACAGAGCTGGCTCTGGGACTGAGCGAGGTCGAGGGAGTCGAGGGAGTTAATATAACGCTGGTGGAGATTGACAAGGAGACAGAAAACATCAAAATCACCATTGTCGGCGACAATCTGGATTACGACGAAATAGTCAGAACCATAGAGGAGTTCGGTGGTGTGGTGCACAGCATAGACATGGTAGCCGCAGGGAAGAGGATAGTCGAGGAAAGCGAAACACCTCAGGACAGACTGGAAGAGTATTGAGGTGTTTTCATGAAGGATGTAATCATAATAACAGAGCCAGCAAAGGTAAAAATTCTCTCAGACAATACCCGCTTTAAAATTTTGGAGCTCCTCAGGGAGAGGCCAATGACAATAAACGAGCTAACAGCAGTGTTGAGGAAGGACAGGACAACAATCTACAGACATATAAAGAGCCTCGAAAAAGCAGGTTTTGTGGAAGAAGTTGACCAGGAGGGCAATGAGAAAATATATGCAAGAACAGCCAGACTTTTCCTTATCAAAGCAGACCCCGACGAGAGTGTAGAGCAGTTCAGGAGGGAATATCTCCAGGTGGAGGCAGAAAAACTCGTTCAAATACTTGAAAAGGTTGGTGTCAGAATAAAGGATAGGAATGGTCTTGTTGCCCTGACGAGAGAGGTACTGAATGAGATTGAGGTAAATGCACAGCCAATAATAAAGAAAATCTCCAAAGCAGATATAGATCTAAGCGAGATAGAACTTTTCCATCTTCTGAATATGCTCGTCTTCTTCCAGAGCTGTAATCTTTGCAAGAAAGCTGAAAAGTTAGATACATTTATTGAGCTTTAATCTAGGCTAAACCTGAGGGTTTGGTATGGCAAAAGGGGTAATAATAGTTAGTGAGCCCGAGAAGATAAAAGTGCTCGCAGATGAAACCCGATTCAAAATCCTCCATCTGCTCAGAATAGAGCCTATGAGCATTGGAGACCTTGCCATGATGCTTAATAAGAACAGGAGCACAATTTACAGAAATATCAAAATACTTGAAAAAGCAGGATTTGTTGAGGAGATTGGGAAAGAAGGCCAGCAGCATGTCTATGCAAGAACAGCGAGAATTTTCATGATACGACCAGAAAGGGATGAGGAAGAACTCCGTAGAATTAAAGAAAAGTACTTTAATGTTGAAGCCGAGACAATCCTAAAACTTCTAAAACGTATTGGATTCCAAGTCGAAAACGAAAGAGATTTTGTGGAAATTACAAGGGAAGCTCTGAAGGAGATTGATGAAAATTCAAAGGAATACTTGAAAAAACTCAGGTATATAGATGTCGATGAGGTTGAGTTTTTATACCTTATGAACATCTTCTTTCTCATAAATTGTCCGAAACTCTGCGGGAAGACAAAAAGATTGAAGGAATTGCTGAAGTTCAAAACTGAAGATTCAAGACACGATTAACCGCCAGAGGGACTTTTTTTGCAACCTCCATTGCCGTGAAGTTTTCACCGAGCTCCTCCTTTACCATGTCACCGGCAAGACCGTTGAGGAAAGCTCCTACTGAAGCCGCTCTAAGCGGAGGATTTCCGAGAGCAAGAAGGGCACCAACGAGGCCCGCCAAGACATCTCCGGTGCCGCCGGTTGTCATGCCCTGATTCCCGGTTCTGCTATATTTCCAGGTCTTTCCGTCGCTTATAATGTCGTAAGGTCCCTTCAGGAGGATTGTCCCCCGGATTTCACTGGCTTTCTCCTTCACAAGTCCAGCCTTTTCGAGGAGAGAGCCTCGGGGCTTAACGCCGAAGAGGAGCCCGAACTCTCCCGAATGAGGAGTCAGGACGAAGATTTTTCCATTCAGAACGCTCAGGTCTTCAGCCACGGCTTTTAAGGCATCCGCATCTATGACGAGCGGCTTTTCACAGCGCTTGACGAACTCGCCAACGAAGGCTTCAGTTTCCTCCTTGAGGCCAATCCCAGGCCCTATGACAACAGCATCGGCTTTATTTGCGAGCTCAAGAATACCCCCGACGTGTTCCGGAGCGAAGTTCCTGCCCTCAACTGGCCTGAGAATCAGATCAGGATCATTAATTCTCCTTGCAGAATACTCAGGCATCACGAGGTAAACGAGGTCAACTATATAGCCGGCCGCTTTAGCTGCGAGGTAGGGAGCGCCGAAGTAGTCCTCACTTCCTCCGATAATTAAGAGCCTCCCGTTCTGCCCCTTGTGCTCGCCTTTTTTTCTTAGCGCGAACTTCACATCACCGGGACCAACGAGGTGGTAGAACTCCCTTGGGTAGCCTATCTTGGCAATGACGCGCTCAAAGCCTTCGTACTCCTCCTTGTCCCACTGGAAGGTTACGGCAAAGTCGCAGTTTACCCTGACGTCCGAAGGATAGCCGCTCGGGAGGTCAACGCTGACGATTTTAGCCTTTCCGGCATATTCGTTTATCTTATCAATTGCCGAGCGTATTGGCTCCCTCGGTTCTCCTCTTGTTCCCGCCCCGAGGAGGGCATCCACGATGACGTCGAAATCGGAGAGGTCAAGTGAGCGAATGTAGGTGGAGTCCTTCAGAATCCTTATCTCAACGAAATCAAGTCCCTTGAGTATCTCCCAGTTGTGCTTTGCCTCGGCGCTCCTTATCTTCACCTCATCGCCGACCAAAAAGAGTGTAACCTCATTTTCAACGCTCAGATGTCTGGCCGCAACGAAGCCGTCGCCACCGTTATTTCCAGTGCCAGAGAAGACCGCTATCCTCAGGCCCTTGCCGAAGCGCTCCTCTATAACCCTTGCTACTCCGGCACCCGCATTCTCCATGAGCTGGAATGGAGAGATGCCGAGCCATTTAGCGTTGATATCCCAGATGTAGACGTCCTCGATGCGCATGAACACCACCATGAGAGAATTCATGAGAAGGGGTTAAGGGCTTTTCTGTATAATTCCAAAGGGGTATATAGGGGAGGTATTCAAAGGACGGCAGCATCATTTCCGCTTTTGCTCATAAAACCCGCCCTCCCTTGAAAGCTCAAGGACGAAAAGAACAACCATTAAAGTGAGGGCCAGTTCAGAAAACGGGAGCACTCTTAGGACGAAGTTCATGAAGAGAAAGCCCGCGAGAAGCGTGATTATGGCGTGAATCCTCAACCTTTTCCGCCAGAGAAGAGGAGAAACCAGGCCAGCACCCATTAAGGCGTAGGAAATAAGGGAACATAAGAACGCCACTGCTCCGGAATAAGCGTCCCAACATACCCAAGAGAAGTAAAAGATGTAACTGACTGCCGAGAGGAGAAAAATCAGAAAAACAAGGGTGTAAATGAAGAGGCTTGTTGCCTCGCGAAGCGATCTTGAAGTCTCAGTGGTCTTAGTGCTCTTGGGGGAGGAGTAGAGACCGATGAGCGAAAGAAAAATTCCAAGGGAAGCGAGTACCTTGGCGCTCAGTGTCCAAGCCCACGCGGCGAAAAAGGTTACGCTGTAGTAGGCTATCCCAACGGCGAAAGAAGCCCTCAACCTTCCGGCCAAAAAGAGAATCAACATCGTCATGCCAAGAGAGAACATGAGCATAGAAAAGACCCCGCAGGGGGTGTTGTAAACCATCATCCCGAAGATTGGACACTCCCCAGTGTCATAGTTCATGAGATAACCGAGTTCAAAATACAAAAGGAGTGCGAAAAAGGGCAGAGAAATAAGGGTATTTTTCCTTATGTCCACGATGTGTGCCCCCAGTGCTATCCATCTCAGGGTTAGAATCTATAATATCCATCAGATGGTTCCATATCTCGAATCTTCACGCTGGTTATATAGAATTTCCTGTCCACCATGTGGAGATACAAAACTTGGATGGGAAATATCAGCGTTCTAAACGACCTCCAACGCCCTCTCATAATCCCTCTCCGAGTAGAGCACCAGATAGACCTTCTCAACACTCTTTGCCTCGTTTGAGAACTCTCCAATGACTTCCTTGAAAGTTCTCACGACCTCCTCAAGCGGACAGCCATAGATGCCGGCACTTATCGCCGGAAAGGCTATCGTTTTAACGCCGAGCC
>WAPO01000094.1 GCA_015520705.1 Thermococcus sp.
GATTCATTCAAAGGCGAAATATGAAACATGATGATAAAAATAAAATCCTAAAACTATTAGCGGCTTTAAAAAATTCTGTAGATGAGAAGCCCAATCTATTGTATGAGTTATTAAACACTCTCGATTCATACGCTCTTGTAAAATGCAACCTGCCAAATATGGAAAATTATGGGAAGGTCATTGAAAGATATAATCTCTCAATAGTTGAACAATATTTCATGGATAAAATAAGGAGAGCTTCTTATCCTCAAAATAAGGCATTAGAAAGAATCCTCGAATATGTTAAAGAATTGTATTCAGCTGGTTTTTCTTCTGAGGAAATCGGTTATTTTGTGAGAAAGGTTAATTCTCTAACAAAATATTGGGAGGTGATAGAATGAGCGAAAAAATAAGTTTAGAGGTTGACGGACAACTAAAAGAGTTTGAGATAAAAAGAGAAGGAAAAATGAAAATTTTGGAGCTACCTGTAAAAATAGAGGTTAAAAAAGGAAGCTTTTTACACATAGGTACAGCACCCTCACCTTTGACTGAGAAAAAAGGCGCCATATTCAAAGTGGATAGAACCCCGGTTATACCGGCAACAAGCTTCAAAGGGGCACTGAGGCATCAATTAGAGTTGCTGTTCATAGAAAAGGCTGAGGAATTTGCCCAGTTATTTAACATACCCGATGACAAGAAAGAGTTGTTAAAGCCTTGTATTCCATCTCCAAGACCTACGAAAGCTGAAGAGGAGTTAATAAGAATGGGAAAATATAGAAAGCATTGCGAGATAAAAGTTGATGATAGACAAATAAGTGTTGGAAATCTTGGTATTTGTCCCGTATGCTATTTTATGGGAACCACAGGACTCATGGGATTCCTGAGAGTTAGCAATTTCTATCCTGAGAGAGAAGGTGGCGTAATAGATCAGACGAATATAAGGATTGACAGAAAAACAGGGACTGCCGCCCACGGTGCAAAAGTCGAAGGTGAACAGGTAAAGCCGGGAACTGTATTTAATGGAACTATCAGTATTGTGTTTTCTGAACCGATACTGGAAATGCAGGGAATACAGTTTGGTGATGCAAGAGAAATTGGAGATAAGGTAATTGATAAATGGTTGAGCTATTGGAGTGAGAAAGATAAAACCAAGAGAGTAAAAATACTAATTGAGAAAGTATTACTTCCAGCAATCCAGAACATAAAAGTGTTAGGAGGACAAAAAAGCAGGGGAGCGGGGAAAGTAGATGTTAAGGTTGAATAAGTTTTGCACTTGACATCATTATGATATTCGCATCCTTTAGAAACACTCAACAAAATCCAAATGTATAATCTATTAATTCACGGCTAAGTATTGCATCCGCTGATATTGGAGCTCCAATAGGGTAATTATCTAACTCTACGTATGAACTCCCCGATGTCGGTGATGTTCAGGATGAACTTCCGCCTGCTCCCGGGATTTATCCTCCCTATGCCCAGCAGGACGCCGTTTTCATCGAATATTACAAGCTTCTTCGTTCCCTGCCAGCTGTAGCTCTTAACACCGCTTCTCGGGACGTCCTTTCCCGTCGTGAAGAGGAAACCCGCCTTTGAACTCAGGATGGCGTAGTTCCTCTTCACATCAACGAAGTAGAAGAACTCGACATTCGGGTAGAACTTTTCAACGAGATTTTCATCAACCTTTATGGTGCCGATAAAAGTTCCGTAGGCATAGGGCGTTATTTTAAGCCTCTCAATTTCCGCCCAGACCCTTTCGTTTACAGCATAGACGTCGCGGAATCTGCCCTCAACAACCGCGAAGGTATGGTGCCTGAGCTCACCGTATTTCTCGGCCTCCCGCAGTATGAGGTCATACTCCCATGATGAAGCGCGTCTGTACTGAAGTTCAGCCATAGTTTCACCCTGTCGTGTTGTTCACCATCACAGGATGCCCCACAATCCTCGTCGCGTTTTCTGGAACGTCTTTTCCTATATCCAGATGCGCATAGTAGTCCTCAGCCAGCCATGCAGAGATCATGAGGGTGATAACTCCGGAAACTATCAGCAGGGCTATGGCGGTATAGACCGCCAGAGGATTCAGAAATACCCCCTCATTTCTGATGGAGAGCACGAGAAAAAGTCCCAGAAGCGAGCTCAGGGCCCAGATTTTCATCATCAGCGAAACCCTCGGAAGGTTGAAGTCCTGTCTCACGAGGAAGCCCAGAGAACCGAGGAGAGCAAAAAGAAAATACAGGCTGCCGCAGAGGAAGGCACGCCTTGGGCTGCTGCCCATGTAGTGGAGGGAAGCAATCCCCAGCAGGAAAAAGGCGAATAGAAGGAATGGGATAAGCCATGCGACGTAGCGGTATATTGTACGGGGGATCAGGACGGTAAACATCACGGGGATGAACCCGAAGAGCTTTATGTTAAGCCCGGCCTGAAGGGCAAATATTGCAGTGATGAGGTAGCCGCGGATATTTCTCATGGTTGAAATTTTCCCGCTCATGTATATCTATCTTTCGCCTTTCATGAGCTCCGCAAATCCCTCCAAGTCCGTTCTCTCCAGTTCCCTTTCAAACTCCAGACCGAGCCCGGCTATCTCCTCCGGCGTTATTATCGTCTCCGGTTCCTCCGCGTTTATCCCCGGACAATTCCCGTCGTAGTAGAGCCAGAATTTTTCTCCCCCATATTCGAAGGGCTTTTCACCTTCAACACCGAGGGGCTTCCTCGACACCATGAAAGGATAGATGCGGCAGATTATCGGGTTGACCTCGTGAATTCTGCATCTGCCTGTCTCCGGGTCGTGGAATATGCATCCCAGATCCCACTCCCTGATGGCCAGAACAAAGCGAATTTCATCCCCCTCCACAGAGAAGATGACGAAGTCCTGGGGATCATGACCGGCCTTTGCAATCCTCTCGATGTCCTCCAGGGTCAGGTAGATGTGCCTCCCCCTGCAGCAGTCGAGGCAGTAAAGGCATTTGAAGGGCATGGGCTCGGTGAAGGGCTTTGGTTTGAATCGCATAAGGGCACCTCATGTGTTCAGATGTATATCAAACTTCCCCTCTGATTTATAGCCTGCATAGCTTTTATCAAGCCTCTTGGCAACGTAGGGCCCGTCCTTTCTGTAGCCGAACTTCCTGTAGTAGCTCCTAACTCCAACACCGCTTATGACGAGCATCTTTCTCGCATCGAAGTCCTCCCTCGCAATGCGCTCCGCCTCGGCCAGAAGCTCCCTTCCGTAGCCGCGATGCTGCCACTCATACTTCGGTCTGCTCCCTATAGGCACCAGAGGGCCGTAGACGTGAAGCTCCCTGACGATTGCCGATGAGACGCGATTTATCTCCTTCCGATGAGCCTTCTCACTTGGAATCCTCAGGCGAATAAAGCCTATTAGAATGTCGTTCTTGGTATCTTCAAAGCTGAGGAATATCTCGTGGCCATCGCTCGCCTCATAGTCCTCCCTCAGGAGTTTGATGTGCTCCACCTCCGGCTCCACTCCAAACTTCTGCATCATATGGCCGACCTCTCTAAAGCGTATCTCTCTGGGCCTGATACCCTTCCTGACAAGTTCATTGAAGACGAGCTGGCCGAGATTGGAGTGCTTAACGCCATCAACTATGAGCTGGACAGGGATGTCCCTCTGGATTCTCATAACGCGCACCCACTTTGGAAGGAACCTGTAAACCTCCACTAAGAGCCTGACAGCATCCTCCGTGTGGTAGGGCTTGTACTTCCCCTGCTTCCACCACCTGTAGAGCACTGTATCGCTTGTCACCAGCGTTGGATAAACCTTCAGCATGTCCGGCCTGAACCTTGAGTCCTCGAATATAATCCTGAATGACTTTAAGTCTCTCTCAAAGCTGCTCCCGGGCAGACCGGGCATCATGTGGTAGTTTATCTTCAGGCCGGCATCCTTCAAAAGCTGTGTCGCCCGGACAACATCTTCAACCGTGTGGCCCCTCTTCACGCGCTCGTAGATAAAGTTGAAGACAGTCTGGACGCCCAGCTCAACCCTCGTGGTTCCAAAGGAAAGCATTCTGTCAATCTGCCTCTCGAAGGCCCAGTCCGGCCTCGTCTCTATCGTCAGGCCCACCATTCTTACCTTTGCCCTCTCATTTTTCCGCTGCTCCTCTTCAATGTAGTAGTAGGGCTTTCTGTGGGTTTTCTCCCATGCCGCCTTAAACCCCGGGTCTTCTTTAAAAACAGAGTAATCCTTATGGATTAAAAGCCTGATGAGCTTTTCTTCAAGGTTTTCTATGCTCCTAAAGTGCGGGAAGTCATTCATAGCCTTGAAAGCCTCTTTTATGAACCACTCCTGATAATCCAAATCCACAGCGGGAAACGTTCCCCCCTGAATGATTACCTCGACCTTGTCGACGTCGTGCCCTATGTCCGTGAGCTGCTTGAGGCGACGCATCATTATGATGTAGGGATGATATGCGCTCTGGATGGCCCTTAGAGCAGAAGGTTCCTTTCCAGTGTAGCTCTGGGGAGAGCCTTCGCTCGGGCCACCGGGGCAGTAAATGCACCGTCCATGGGGGCATGGGAAAGGTTTCGTCATCATGGCAACGACGGCGACGCCACTTATTGTTCTCGTGGGCTTCTTCCTGAGCAGATCCCTGAATCTCTCCCTTTCATCTTCCGGGATGACTCTAAGTATATCAGCATTCCCGGGGATTCTACTCAGATGATACCTCCTCGATACAGCCATCTTGTAGCGGTTGAGCTCCTCACGCGTCTTTATCTCACCAGCTAGGACTGCATTTGCGATCTCTCTGACGGCCTTCTCGAATTCTTCCATTCCCACACCTCTCGACCTAATGTAGGCTGCGGTTTTAAAAGGGTTTGTGGAATGATGGTAGAGCAGGATAAAAAAGAGATAATAAATTTCAAAACAATGAATAAAAGACCCAGCGCTCCCAGATCTGTCATCTCTTACTATTATTAATCTATTTCTTCTTATTTCAGCTAGTAACTGCTTCTCACAGAAGATCCTGTGGTAACAACCTCCTACC
>WAPO01000095.1 GCA_015520705.1 Thermococcus sp.
AGCCAACGCACACTTCATAGCTATCAACGGGCCGGAAATCATGAGCAAATACTACGGCGAGAGCGAGGAGCGCCTGAGAGAGGTCTTCAGAGAAGCTGAGGAGAATGCTCCGAGCATAATCGTCATTGATGAAATTGACGCCATAGCCCCGAAGAGGGAGGAGGTAACAGGAGAAGTCGAGAAGCGCGTCGTCAGCCAGCTGCTCACACTGATGGATGGGCTCAAGAGCAGAGGTAAGGTTATAGTTATTGCTGCAACGAACAGGCCTGATGCTGTTGACCCGGCTCTGAGAAGGCCAGGAAGGTTCGACAGGGAGATTGAAATCGGCGTTCCGGACAAGCAGGGGAGGAAGGAAATCCTCCAGATACACACGAGGGGAATGCCAATTGAGCCGGAGTTCAGGAGAGGGAAGGTTCTGGAAATCCTTGAGGGGCTCAGAAAGGATGAGAGGTTCAGGGATGCTATAGATAGGGCTATTGAAAAGATCGAAAGGGCTGAAAGCGAGGAAGAAATCAGAAAAATCCTCAGGGAGAGCGATGAGAGGCTCTACGATGAGGTGAAGCACCGTCTGATTGACGGCCTCCTTGAGGAGTTTGCTGAGAAGACGCACGGGTTTGTGGGTGCTGACTTAGCTGCTCTGGCAAGAGAAGCGGCAATGGCGGCTCTCAGGAGGCTGATCAAGAGCGGCAAGATAGACTTTGAGGCTGAGAGCATACCAAAGGAAGTCCTTGAGGAGCTGAGGGTTACGAGGAGAGACTTCTATGAGGCTCTTAAGATGGTGGAGCCTTCGGCTTTGAGGGAAGTCCTCCTTGAAGTTCCAAATGTCCGGTGGAACGACATAGGCGGCCTTGAGGATGTTAAGGAGCAGCTCAGGGAAGCCGTAGAGTGGCCGCTGAAGTATCCGGAGGCGTTCATCGGGCTCGGAATAAACCCGCCGAAAGGAATTCTCCTTTTCGGGCCGCCAGGAACGGGTAAGACTCTCCTTGCTAAGGCTGTGGCGACTGAGAGTGAGGCGAACTTTATTGGGATTAGGGGGCCTGAAGTCCTCTCAAAGTGGGTCGGCGAAAGCGAGAAAAACATAAGGGAGATATTCAGAAAGGCAAGGCAGGCAGCCCCGACCGTGGTCTTCATAGATGAAATAGACGCCATTGCCCCGCGTAGGGGAAGCGATGTCAATAGAGTCACTGATAGGCTTATCAACCAGCTCCTTACTGAGATGGATGGGATTGAGGAGAACAGCGGCGTTGTCGTTATTGCCGCTACAAACAGGCCAGACATCCTCGATCCAGCTCTGCTCAGACCTGGAAGATTCGACAGGCTCATACTTGTTCCGGCTCCTGACGAGAAGGCGAGGCTTGAGATATTCAAGGTTCATACAAGGAGGATGCCCTTGGCTGAAGACGTTAAGCTTGAGGAGCTTGCAAAGAAAACCGAAGGTTACACAGGAGCCGACATTGAGGCGGTGTGCAGGGAAGCTGCGATGGCGGCCATGAGGAGAGCCCTGAGGGAGGGCGTTCTCAAACCCGGTATGAAGATGGACGAGGTCAGGCGGAAGGTCAGGGTTGCGATGAAAGACTTTGAGGAGGCTCTGGAGAAAATCGGGCCAAGTGTGAGCAAGGAGACTGTTGAATATTACAGGAAGGTTGCGGAGCAGTTCAAGCAGGCGAGAGCCTGATCCCGTTACCTTTTTATTTATTTCCCCGGAAATCCCTCAGGTGGGGAATTTGGAAAGGATGAGGAAAATTGCTCTCGGCTACGTTGTCTCACTGTTCCTGATGGCGATTATCTATCCCCTTACGTTTGTGGGTCTGCTGCTTCTCAGAAGTGCTCTCAAGGATGCCAGCAGAACCCTTCTGAAGAATACAACCCGCGCGCTCGTGGCATTTCTCGCTTCACTTCCCCTGTGGGTGGCAAAGCTCTTCCTCGGAATTTCATCCTATCACAGAGTGTTCGGCATAAACCCTCTAACGGTCAGTCCACAGGTTTATAACGGAGTCCTTACGGCTTTTCTCATCCTCCAGCTGGTTCTTCTGTATTTCATCTATCTAACTCTGAGGGAGCTGGCGGAGTTTTTTGAGGAGCCCTATCTCAGAACCTCCGGTCTTCTGCTCATGCTTGCCGTGCCCATGCACATCATATCCATCAACCTCTACCTTGCCGCTACATACACAGCAATTACACTCCTCGCTTTCTCCTTCATCAGGGTCAGGCGCAAAAAGCCAACCTTTTTAACCGCTGAGGAGTAGCTGTGCCGGTGAGCTGAATGGTGTATTTAATTCTGGTGAGGCACGGTGAGAGCCTCTGGAACAAGATGAACCTTTTCACAGGATGGGTAGACGTTCCGCTGAGCGGAAAGGGAATTGAAGAAGCCTTAAAGGCCGGGGAGCTCCTGAAGGACTACAGGATTGATGTCATCTTTACCTCAGAGTTGGTAAGGGCTGTTCAAACCGCAATGCTCGTAATGAGCCGGAATTCCTCGGGAGTTCCAAAGATAGAGCATGAAAGCGGCAGGATGAAGGAATGGGGAGAGGTGTATGGGGAGCACGGCAGAGCCTATATTCCTGTATACAAATCATGGCACCTCAACGAGAGATACTACGGAAAGCTTCAGGGGTGGAACAAGGATTATGCAAGAAAAGTGTTCGGAGCGGAGCAGGTTCATCTGTGGAGGAGGAGCTACGACGTTGCTCCGCCGGAGGGTGAAAGCCTGAAGGACACCGCCGCCAGAACGGTTCCCTATCTCAGGGAAAAGATTCTCCCGGAGCTGGAGAAGGGAAGAAATGTCATGGTCTCGGCCCATGGGAACAGTCTGCGTTCGATAGTCATGCATATAGAAGGCCTGAGCGAAGAGGAAGTTCTGAAGCTGAACATCCCCACAGGAATTCCCCTAATCTATGAATACAAAAATGGCAGGTTAATCAGGCTCGGCTATCTGACTGAGGAGGGTTTTGATAGTAGCCTTCATCTGGATTAGCTACCGGGTTAGGCTATCATCTCAACCTCAAATTCCCTGGCGTTGATGCTTTTCAGTTTTTCCTTTGCTATCTCTATTGCCTTCTCTTCATCTCCCGCGGCAACAACAAACTCAATCGGCAGCGAATCCTCCTTGTAGTAGACAATCCTTGCTAGCATTATATCACCTCCGGTGAAAGACATTGATTTCGTAATTTAAACATTTCTGTATTTTAATATACATCAATGAACAGAAAAGCTTATCAAAATCACGGCGTATCTGCCTTCATGGAACTGGTGATCAGAAATGAGCATCTGAATGAAATCCTTGAAAAAGCGGGAAAAAGCTCCGTTGAGATATGCGGATTTCTATTCGGCAGAATAACGGATGGAAAAGCCATTGTTGAGGAAATAAGATTTATTCCAAACCGTCTAAACTCTCCGAGTGCCTTTGAGATGGAACCGCTGGAGATGGTTCGGGCCATAGATGAAGCTGAGGAAAGGGGTTTGGAGGTTGTGGGAATCTTCCACTCCCATCTGTGTGCTCCGGTTCCGAGCCTGAGGGATTTGAAGGGGATGAGGCTCTGGCCGGTGGTGTGGCTGATAGCCGGCAGTGACGGCAGCTGCAGGGCTTTTGTGCTGGAAGAGGGCAAAATACGGGAAATTAAGATACGGCTTAAATAGGCATTAGTTCGGGGAAGGAGAAACGAATGAGGGTTTTGGAAAGCTCAGGGTAGAGGCGCGCAGGCGGTTCTTGAGATTAGCCCTCAATCCTCTCTTATCACAATCTCTATCCTTCTTCCCTCCCGGTAGCCCTTCATGCTCGACAGCATGCCCCTTATGGTCTTCTCAACGAGCTCCTGAACCCAGTCCTTCATTGGAAGCACCTGCCCGTCAATTCTGACAGTAACTCTGGGTTTTGAGCTTAAAACAACGCAGTCTTTGAGCCTCTTCTCGCCTCTGACTATCATCCTTGCCATTTCAGCACAGCGGAAGCCACAGAGACCGCAGTCTATGTTGGGGAGCATGAAGGCTCGTTTTTCTACCAATTCCGCAAGCTTTTCCGGGTCTTTAATCACTGGGAGGCCACCAATCTCACCCACCCCTTCACCGGCTATAAGTCCGCTTACAGCTATTGCCAAGCCATCATTGAGCTTTTCCACGTCTTCCCGGCTCTTTGCGCATATAACTTTCGGAACATGCCCGAGTGATTTGAATCCCTCAAGAAGAAGAAAATCAACATCTGGCATCATCGAGAAGAATGCGTTTATATCCCTGGATTTAAACAGAAATGCGTCCGTATCGCTTGCCCTAACGAGAACGTAATCCGCCACCCGCGAGAAGCGCCAGCTGTCGCTCCCCTCCCTGTCAAACCCGGCGTGCATGCTCTTGGCAATTCCAACCCTGTAGCCCCTCTCCTTCAGAACACGAGCGACGGCTTCGATGGTTGTTGTTTTGCCGCTCTTTTTATACCCCACGAAGGCAACGGCTTTCATTTCAATCACTCCAGACGCATGAGCCATGTAACATCGTCAATTTTAACTATGAGCTCCTTTCCTCTGTTGCCTACAATATCAGCCACATCCCTAAGTATGAGGATTTCCTCATCAAAGTCCTTCAGAATCCCTGTGAAGGACGTCTCGCTTCCAACTGCCAGAGCAACCCTTCTGCCTTTCCATTTTTTGAGGGTTTCATCAAGCAGGAACACCTTGTCTCCCATTTTACCACCAATCATGCAAAAGTCTATAAGCCTTTTTATCCTTTCCCCTTCGGTGGTATGATGAGATTCATCACAAAGAATGAAGCTGTCAAAGAGGCCTTCGTATCGGAGCTTAAAGCCGCAGGGATCGCCTTTGGGATAAGAGAAAGAGCAGGTTATGACGCATTTGTCGGTTATTCCATTGAAGGGACGCTGGATGAGATAGGGGCGAAGATTCAGGCAATAGCGGATGAAGCCGGAGATAGGGAGGCCATAATGGGAGGATTCCTTGCCTTCAAGGAGCAGCTCACCCACATACTGGGGCACCTCCGAGAGGGCGGGAGCTTTGAAAATCTGCTCGCCGAGGGCTACTGGGCAGCGGAGATACTTGACCAGCTGGCGAGAAATGGGGCGCTTGAGATGGGCGAGACCCTCAGGCTTAAGGAGGGGGTGGATGTTGCGGGACTCGTCTTTCAGTTCAAGTTCCCCTTCGAGCTCGTAAAAAATCCGGAGGAGATTGAGAAGGTTGCAAAGCAGTTTGCCTTTGTGGACCTCGTTGCGGAGTATGAGATAGAAATAAAGGAGCTGGAGATAGGAAAGATAAACATGGCAGTTCAGATAGCGAGCAAGTATTTCGATGAGGAGGAGCTTCTCAGGGTATATTTTGCACTCATCTCAAGGGGTATAGTGGCGAATGAGATTCTGAAGGCTCTTGGAAAGGAGAGGCTTCCTGTGGAGAGCGTTGTAGGAAGCTTTGTGCAGTCGGCACCTATTGAAATTCCCACGGAGAAAGGAGTGTTGGTGATAAACTACACGAAAAGGGCATTTGAAGAGATTCTGCGGCTTCTTGAAAAGGAGGGATACATTGATATCAAGGCCGGGAAGGTGCGGAAGCTTAAAGGCTTGACATAAAAGATTTGACAATAGTGGGCGTTTCTCACCTTTTATATTTGTCATTAAGTCAATCAATTCTTAGAAAAATCTAAGAGATACATCATCTATTTGAGACAAACAGCATAGCCCTCCATGTCAAATTTCCCGGATAAACCTAGGGAGGAGATTAAAATGAACAGATTGAGTCTTGGATATTTGAGTTTGGTTGTGGCAGCTTTTATGATAGGTCTTGGAAATATATGGAAGTTCCCAGCACTCATTATCCAGTATGGTCTTGGTGCTCTGCTGGTATACCTGCTGTTCGTAGCAATGATAATTCCTTTGATAGCAGTTGCTTTGGAGAGCACGAAACACAGGAGATATGAGCTGCTGGAGTACTACTTCAAAGAATACGGGAGACCGGCGTTTGCTCTACTGTTTCTGCTTTTCAACATGCTTCTCATAAGCTACTACTCAATAGTTGGGGGTTGGACTGTAACCTCCCTCTTCATAAAGAATGTAACCGCCAGTCTCGTGGGGAACATGTTAGGGCTCCTGCTGGTCTTTATAGTTCTCATACTCGTCCTTATTCGAGGCAAGGAGAAGACACTGGATGTTATGGTGGTATCTGTTGGGTTGTTCTTCTTAGCATTGATAATTTCAGGTATCGGGATATATGCCCATTTACCCAACAAGAGCGCAGTGGGCGGGATACTTAGCGGAATATTTACATGGAAAGGGCTGAGCCTCCGGATGATCAGGGATATGGCAATCCAAGCTGCTTATTCCCTGAGTCTCGGAATGGGATTCTACCTTGTCTTAGGGGAGTTCCTTCCAGACACGATGTCAGGGGTTAAGCTTGCAACATTCGGTGCCGTGCTTGATACAGTGGCATCGCTCCTTTCCACCCTCGGCATTGCAATGATACTTGCAGTTGACCCCACGATACCCGTACAGGGAACAGCTCTGCTTTTCCGTGGTTTGCCAAGTGTAATGCTGAACATCCTTCATCTCCCGATACTTCTTTATCTGCTTAGTTTTGCTGTGTTCCTCGCAGCTATCTCCAGCATGATACCGATAGGTGAAACCATGGTAAGGATATACATAAACCTCACCAATATATCAAGGGAGAAGACCGTTCCGGCTATACTTGGGGCAGGCCTTATCCTTGGCATTGTTAACATCTTTGGCATGAACCTGGGAATAGATACCATAACTATACTCGATGGCGCTGTTTCAACATTCGTTCTTTTTGGAGGTATAATAGCCGCTTGGGCGGTCATTGAGCACAGAGATTATATCCCAGAAAGCCTAAGAAACGCATCATATCCTGGAATCATTATCGTTGGAATTCTCGGCATATATTCACTGTATCAAATGTTTGTGGGAAGGCAGTATGTATCATTTCTATTGCTGGTTGGTATAATAGCAATGGTTCTGGTAGTTAATGACAAGGTGAAATCCTACCTGCACGCTAAGTGAGCCATTTTATTTTCGCATTTCCATTTTCTTCCAGCCATTTCAGAAGCTCTCTGGCGAACTCAAACTTCTTTCTTTTTGATTCCCAGACCGGCGTATGGGCCTTCAGGAAGGGCTTGCTCCACCTTCCAACGATTTCCCCAAAATCGAAGCCTATGAGGATTATCTCCTCGGCCCCGAGGGCCTCCGCGAGGAAAGTCCCCCTGTCTCCATCGGTAAAGCCGCCGAAGTTGTGGACTATATCAAGGGGCTCTGTCTGGCATGTTCCCAGGACCCTGCTGAACTGGGGAACGCACTCCCTCAGCTTTTCCATATTGTCCCCATGGGCATGGACAGCCACAACTGCCCCCAGAGAATTAGCCCTCAGTATATCCTCAAAACGGCCGTCCAGATCGGTTACGATGACATCAGGGATTATCCCAAACTCTAAAAGAGCGGATGTTGCACCGTCAGCCGCTATCTTCGTCCCATCATCGAAGGAGTGCCTCGGCAGAACATCCTCAAGGCTCGGTCCTGCCCCGAATATGTAAGCCTTCTTCTCCATGGGGATGTCTCTCGGTTGGATGTAATTTCCGTTTTTCTTTAGGAGTCTCTCCAGTAGAAACGCGGCTTTTCTGTCTTTCTCTGCGTTAAATCCCATTTCACGGATGATTCTCAGGTAAAATCCTTCCCACTCCTTCCATTTCATGGAGGGAGGTTAGATCATTGTGGTATATAGGTATTTTGTCTGGTAGTAAGAGGCAGAGATTGGTATGAAAGGAGGTTCACTTAAAATTTTAACATCTATACATCACAAAAGATTTAAATGCGGTGATGTTCTTAACTATGCACTGGTGAACGCCATGCGTAAGGCATATCTATCTCTGTTGCTTGTTGGTCTGTTTGTTTTTTCAGTAGTTGCCAGCGGCTGCATAAGCGGAACTTCCAAGACCAGCACCTCCCCGACTGGGAGCTCGCCCACTGGGACAACAACCCAGGGGAAAGTTGCGGAGCAGTTGATAATAGGGGTCACTGATAAAGTAACCGATCTTGACCCCGCCAATGCATACGACTTCTACACCTGGGAGGTTCTCAACAACGTTATGGAGGGCCTCGTTAAATACGAGCCTGGAACCTTGAAGATAGTGCCCGGTCTTGCAGAAAAATGGAAGGTTAACGCCAACTCCACAGTTTGGACGTTCTACCTTAGAAAGGGACTCAAATTCGATGACGGAACACCATTCACGGCTAAAGATGTTGTGAGAAGCATAAACAGGGTAATGACCATAAAGGGAGATCCCTCATGGCTCGTTACGAGCTTTGTGAAGAAAGTTGAGGCGAAGGACGACTACACCGTAGTTTTCTACCTGAAGCACCCGACCGCCTACTTCCTGTCCCTGCTGACTACACCGCCCTACTTCCCTGTCAGCCCGAAGTACGACAACGATAAAATCGACAGCGATGCGACCTACGGTGGAATTGGGCCTTACAAGATAGTTAAGTGGGTGCGTGATCAGGAACTCGTCCTTGAGGCCAATCCCTACTACTACGGCGACCAGCCGAAGACCAAGAAGATTGTGGTTAAATTCTACAATGATGCCTCCACAATGAGGCTTGCTCTCCAGAACGGCGAGATTGACATCGCCTGGAGAACTCTCAGACCCACTGATATAGAGAGCCTAAAGCAGAGCGGAAAATACAACGTTATAGAGATTCCTGGAGCATTTATCAGGTATGTGTGCCTCAACACCAAGGTTGATCCAACAAAGAACGTTAAGGTCAGACAGGCCCTCGCGGCTGCAATAGACAGGAGCGAGATTTCAAAGATTGTCTTCCACAACACTGTTGAGCCGCTCTACAGCCTGATACCGAACGGCATGTGGAGCCACAAGGATGTCTTCAAGGCAAAATACGGCGATGCCAACCTAGACCTTGCCAAGAAGCTTCTCAGCGAGGCGGGCTACTCCGACAGCAACCCGCTCCAGATACAGCTCTGGTACACACCGACCCACTATGGTGATACAGAGGCTTCGCTCGCCCAGGTTCTCAAGAGCGAGTGGGAGAAGACAGGCATGATTAAGGTCACCATCAAGAGCGCCGAATGGAACACCTACACGGATTACGCGAGGAAGGGCCAGATGATGGTCTACCTCCTCGGCTGGTATCCAGACTACCTTGACCCCGATGACTACACCACGCCGTTCCTCGACAGTGAAGCCAACAGCTGGGCCGGAACCGGCTACAGCAACCCGCAGGTTGACAGTCTGCTGAGAAAGGCGCAGACCATAACCGACCAGGGCCAGAGGACGCAGATCTACGAGCAGGTTCAGGACATACTTGCCCAGGACGTGCCCTACATCCCGCTCATCCAGGGCAAACTCTTCGTCGTCACACAGAAGAGCGTCCAAGGAATCACAATAGGGCCCGATATGATATTCCACTACAACACCGTCTATAAGACGGGTTGATTCTTTTTGTTTTCTTTTCCCTGTTCAACTAAAAAGAGGTGATTAATTTGGCCCGGGGATTGGGTCGCTACATAGTAATAAGAGCTTTAATGATAATTCCGATGATTCTCATACTTTATACTATAGTCTTCTTCTTTCTGAGGGTTCTGCCTGGAAACCCGATTCTGGCCGTTGTGGGAACTAAAAACATACCGCCTGAACAGCTCGCTCATCTTGAACATCTTGCCGGCCTTGACAAGCCGCTCTATGTCCAGTATTATGACTACCTCCTTAAGATGATCCATGGCAACCTTGGGGTAACCCTTGCATCCCCCATGGGCAAATCCGTTTCGAGCTACATCAAACTCCGTCTTCCGGCAACAATAGAGCTAACAATATTCGCCTTCACGGTGAGCGTGCTCGTAGGTCTGGCCACAGGTGTTCTTGGGGCGGTTAGGAAAGGAACCAAGACGGACACTGGAATGAGGGTCTACAGCATAGTGGCCTACACGCTGTTCATCCCGTGGTTCGGCATGATGCTCCAGTATCTCTTCGGTGTTAAGCTCCACTGGCTCCCGACCTCTGGAAGAATAGACCCGGCAATAAACTTCCACTCAATAACGGGTCTCTATGTCCTTGATAGCATAATACAGGGAAACTGGACAGCTCTGCATAGCGTCCTCGCCCACCTGGTTCTCCCGAGCATAACTCTCGGAATAGTCCTGAGCGGGGCCTACACACGTCTGGTGAGGAACAACATGGTCGATGTCCTGAGCCAGGACTTCATAAGGGCCTACAGAGCAAGGGGAGTGCCGGACAGGAGGGTTCTGTGGTATGCTCTCAAGAACGCTTTCATCCCCGTGGTAACCCTGATGGGGCTCCAGTTCGCCATACTCCTCGGCGGTGCGGTGCTGACAGAGACGACCTTCAACTGGCCGGGCATGGGCACGTTCATCATGGACAGGATAAATTACCGGGACTACAACTCAATCCAGGGGGCAGTCATAGTCTTTGCTCTGTTTGTCGGGTTGATAAGCCTCATCGTCGACATAATCTACGCGCTCCTTGATCCGAGGGTTGAATACTAGGGGGGAGAAGAATGAGGATAATCGACTTCCTGATAAAACCGCTCCGGGAGAGGAAGCCTGGAAGGGGACTGCTGATCTTCGGTGTAATCGTCGTCCTGACGGTAGTGGCAATGGCAATATTAGCTCCGTTTATTTCTCCATACAATCCGACCCAGATAGGAGAGGACATATTCGCTCCCCCCAGCCTCAAGCATCCGATGGGAACCAACAATCTGGGGCAGGATATGTTCTCCAGAATAATCTGGGGCTCTCGCATAATTCTCTACGTTGTCGCCGTCGCAACGACACTCTCGATAGCAATAGGCGTCCCGCTCGGCCTTCTCTCCGGCTACTATGGCGGAAAAACGGATAGAGTTCTGAGCATGATAATGGACAGCATCTACTCCTTCCCGTCGCTCATACTCGCCATAGTCATCGCTGTCGTGCTGGGCCCGAGCCCGATAAACACCGCCGTGGCAATAAGCTTCGTCTACGTGCCGACCTACTTCAGGATGGTGCGCGGCCAGACGCTCAGCCTCAAGGGCCAGCTCTTCGTCGAAGCTGCGAAGGCAATCGGGACCAAGAGCAGCGAGATAATGCGCAAATACATACTCCCCAACGTCTTGCCAACGATACTGGTCGTTTTCACGCTCAGCGTGGCCGACGCGATCCTGACAGAGGCTGGCCTGAGCTTTCTGGGGCTCTCGGTGACGCCGCCAACGCCGGACTGGGGCTACGACCTCCACGTGGGCCAGCCATTTCTGCTGGACGGCTACTGGTGGCTGGCGTTCTTCCCGGGAATAATGATCATGCTGCTGGCCATGGGGTTCGCCATGATAGGAGAGGCTATAAATGAGAGGTTCTCCCTGGGGACGAGGTGATGAAGATGCTGCTGGAAGTCAAGGATCTTAGTGTTTATTACTACACCCTCTCTGGAGTCGTCAGAGGTGCTGAGAACGTTTCCTTCAGCGTAAAGGAAGGGGAGTGGATAACGTTCGTCGGCGAGAGCGGGAGCGGAAAGTCGACCGTTGCCCATGCGGTCATAAACCTCGTCCCGTCCCCGGGGAAGGTCGTTACTGGCGAGGTCATCTTTCAGGGAAAGAACCTGCTGGCCATGAAGCCCGAGGAGCTGAGGAAGATAAGGGGGAAGGAGATCAGCATGGTTTTCCAAGACCCCATGACGAGCCTCGATCCCCTGAGGAAGGTAGGCGACCAGATCGTTGAGGCCATGACCGTTCACGGTGTTGATGAGGACGAAGCAAAGAGAAAGGCGAAGGAACTCTTAGAGAACGTGAATCTACCTGCCGACAGGCTCGACTATTATCCCCACCAGCTCAGCGGAGGTCAGAGGCAGAGGATAAGCATAGCCATAGCCATGGCTTTCAACCCGAAGCTCCTCATAGCCGACGAGCCGACCACGGCTCTTGACGTTATCGTCCAGGACTCCATAATGGATCTCATCGACGCGATGAAGGCAGAGGGGACGAGCATTTACTTCGTTACCCACGATATATCTCTCGCCGCGGAGAGGAGCGACAGGATAGCCGTCATGTATGCTGGCAAGCTCGTGGAGATAGGGACAACCGAGCAGATCATCGAAAATCCTTTGCACCCCTACACGAGGGCCCTCGTGGAGAGCGTTCCTGACCTCTGGAGTGAGAAGGCTGTTAAAGCTATCCCTGGCTATCCTCCTGATCTCAGGAATCCTCCTGCAGGATGCAGATTCCACCCGAGATGCAAGGTCTTCAGGGAAAAGGGCTCCCTCAAAGGTCTGTGCGATGTTTTAGAACCCAGAATGGTGGAATACGAGAGAGGGCACTTCGTGGCATGCTATCTCTATGGAGGTGCTTCCAATGAGTAAACCAATCCTCAAGGTGGAGAATCTCAGAAAATACTTCCCTGTGAAGAGGAGCATACTGGAGACCCTTAGAAAAGAGCCCCCAAAATTTGTCAAAGCTGTTGATGGCATAAGCTTTGAAATAGAAAAAGGTGAAACCCTTGCCCTCATAGGGGAGAGCGGGTGCGGCAAGACAACAGCAGGAAGGGTCATATTAAGGCTTATTGAGCCAACGGATGGGAAGATAATCTTCGATGGTGTCGATATAACGACGCTCACGCATGAAGAACTTCGACCCTTCAAAAGAAGAATGCAGATAATCTTCCAGGATCCATATTCGAGTCTCAGCCCCAGGATGAAGATAGGAGATGCCATAGCTCATCCCCTTCTCGTTCACGGACTGGCCAGCAAGGCAGAAGCAAAGGAGATTGTCCTTAAGATGCTCAGGCGTGTTGGATTAACTCCTGAGGACGAGTTTTATGAACGCTATCCCCACCACCTCAGCGGCGGTCAGAGGCAGCGCGTAGTTATAGCGAGAGCCATGATACTTAAGCCCGAGTTTGTTGTCGCAGATGAAGCCGTTTCCATGATAGATGTTTCAATGCGTGCTTCAATCCTTGAGCTCCTAGAAAGCTTCCGCAGGGAGTATAACCTCAGCATGCTCTTTATAACTCATGATATAGCCGTTGGAAAGCTGATAGCGGACAGAATTGCGGTGATGTATCTGGGCAAGATTGTTGAAATCGGGCCCACGGATGAGGTTCTCAAAAATCCTGCCCACCCTTACACGCTGGCATTGATCCAAGCCGTCCCTTCCATAGCCAAACGCAAGGAAAAGAGAAGGAGCATACATATAACAGGTGAGGTCCCCAATGCAGTCAATCCCCCGAGTGGGTGCAGATTCCATCCGAGATGTCCCTTTGCAGATGAACTCTGCAAAACAAAAGAACCCGAGCTTGTTGAAATTAGTAACGGACACTTTGTTGCATGTCACCATAAACTCGGCTGATTTTTGCCTTTTGTATTACTTTCTTTTCATGTATCCCAGTGTATGTATAATTTGCAACATATTGAAAAAATCTCGGATAAATGCAACTTCTCCATTTATATACAATGCCGTCGAAATATCAACAGGTGAAGTATGTTGAAAACTAATGCTAAGATTTTGTCTATTTTAATTGTCGGGCTTTTTATATTTGCGCCCGCATCTATGGTTAGTGCCGCACCCATGGCAGTTTCTTCCACAGATATTGCAATTAAGAACAGTCTGGGGAGCGAGCTGGTGGATTATCAGGTTGCGATAGTGCTGAACGGATCCAACTTTGACTTTTCAAAGGCCAGTGCAGATGGTTCAGATGTTCTAGTTGAGGATATGAGCGGCAATCCTCTGCCCTACTGGATTGAGGAGTGGAACGCAACTGAAGGTAGAGCGAAGATATGGGTTAAGATACCCAGCATTCCTGCAAACGGAGAGATTGGTGTAAAGCTCCTCTATGGAGATGCCTCTGTAGAAAGCAGAAGCAACGGTGATGAGGTTTTCGAGTTCTTTGATGAGTTTCTCTACGTTGACGAGAACGGCACTGCGGTGTATGACCCCGAGAAATGGTCGGTGCTCTACGGCACATGGATTGTTGAGGATGGAAAGCTCAGTCCGACCGGGTACTACTCTTCCTCTATCGACACAATCTACACGAAGAACTTTAGAATGACGGACGGGATAGTTGAGATGAAGTTCTCGCCGCTGAAGACCCGCTGTGCCTACTGCTACAACGTCGGGACGGGCCTCCTTGTGAGGTACAACACCACACTCAGCAACACATACCTATTCAACGCCGGCGGATACGGCTACGGGTATGAAATAGCAACATGGCCGAGAATCCCCCAGCCCTACTGGAATCCCATCTCAACAACCGCATACTATACCCAGCTGGCCCATGATGTGGTCTACCATTTCAGAGCAACGCTCACAGGAAGTCACATAGAGTTCGACATCCTTGAGGGCTCACTGAGCGGAACCCATCTTGAGGTCAATGACAGCACACTTGCAGGGGGAGCTATAGGCGTGATGAGCTGGCAGGAGCCGAGGGTGGACTGGATTTTCGTGAGAAAATACGCCGAGATTGAACCGGTTGTAACGGTTGGTAAAACAGTTACTCAGGAGATTAAGACCGGCAGAAGCCCATACCACATATACGCGCTGCTGACAATATACTGGTACAACAAATACCAGCAGATGCACAGGCAGTATCCGGCTCTCTACAACAAGTCTGTGGAGATGGGAGTTCCGAACGAGACCCTGCAGGAGAGCACGCGCCATCTCAAGCTCGCTGAAAGCTACTTCGAAAAGATAAACCAGCTGGACATCATCAGAGGACAGATTTCAATGTTCTCCACGATGAGGAAGGCCTACATCCACATGAGAACGGCAATCAAGCTGCTCGGTGGTTAGTTTCCTTATTTTTCTATCTATTTTCAGCATTTCTTCCCACTGCCTGCCCGGCCAGTAAATCTGACCGCACTTTGTGCAGATATAAAACTCGTCGTATTTCTCATAAACTCCCATGGGGACTTTGTTCCTTATTTGCTCTCTTTCAACACGCTTTATCAGTCCGTTGCACTTGGGGCAGCGGGCATTGGCGGGGAAAAGTTCGCGGAATTTAATTCCCTGCTGTTTGAGTTCCTCAACCTGACATTCGAGGGCATTGGACGACAGGAGGATAACATGCACACCGAGCTTTTTTGCCCTCCCGGCCAGACCGGAATCGCGCGTAAGAATAGTCCTGCCATCCTGAAGGGCTGTCCTGATAATTTCTCCATCGTCCTCTATTCCATAGAGGGTATCGTAGCCGTAGAGGCGCAGCCACCTCGCCAGCCGGCCGAGCATCATGTCAGCGATAAACCGCATAACCATCGAAAGGTATTAATTCAGTCAGGTTAAAGTATTTCCGGTGGTGGGATGCACTACGAGGAGGTCGAGTTTTTGAGAAAGCGAGCAAAAACCTTCTGGGAAAACGGAGAGTACCTTATGAAACTTGAGAAATACGATATAGCGTCGTTTCACTTTGAGCAGGCAGTTCAGCTTGAGCTGAAGGCCATACTGCTCCAGTACTCCGGAGAAAGATACAGAACACACTCCATTAGAAACCTCTTGGAGGCCATCGGGGAGACCTTCGATGAGGAAGAGAAAGTTAGGGGATTCATCAGGAAGCACAGAAACGACATAAAGGCGCTTGAGGATGCCTATATTGACACGAGGTATGAACCTGTGGTTTACAGGGACTACGACGCAGAGGCCGTTAAAAAGACGGCGGAAATGGTGCTTGAATTTGCAGGATCTCTGGTGAAGGAGGATGGGTAAGGTTAGAGCCTCAATACTGAAGAAGGGGAGAAAGCGTTACCTAATGATAAAACACTACCAGAAATACCTTCCAGCCATAAAACGTGCCTGCGAGCAAATATTCGGAGAGTGCGAGCTCTACGTCTTCGGGAGCGTTTTAACCGGCAAATTCACCGCCGGGAGCGATGTTGATATTCTCATAAAGGTGAAAAATCCGCCGAAGAGCCTCCGTAAGGGTGCAGAGATTAAGGTGGAAATTGAAGAGCTGGCAGGTCTTCCCGATTATCACCCATTCGAGTTCCACATTGTGGATGAAAAGGGCTTCCAGCGCTACGTTAAGCTCCTCAAAGTGAAGCCCGTTAAGGTTGGGTGAAGGGCGGGAAAGCTTTTTAAGCGGAAACTATTTTACAGCTATAAAACAGGTGGTCGCCTTGATGATCTACTTCATCGGCACAGGCGGGAGTGAAGGAATTCCTGCTCACCTCTGTTCCTGTTCGACATGCAGTGAAGCCAGAAGATTTGCCTTTGCCCAGAGAAAGCCCTCAACGCTTGCAGTGATAACCGAACGTAACTCCGCTGTTCTCTTCGACGTCGGAACTGATATAAGGGACTTCCTCAACGTGCCCCTTGAGGCGATTTTTCTGACCCACTGGCACCACGACCACATCTACGGCCTCTACAAGCTCCGCTGGATGGCGAGGGAGACTGAGCTATACGCACCGGAGGGACACGCCGATGCCCTGATTCTTCAGGACCCGAAGAATCTGAGGCCAACCACGATAAAAGCCGGCCAGAGCTTAAAGATTGACTCCCTCAAAATAACAGCCTTAAACCTGAATCACGAGATAGAGACGCTCGGATACCTGATTGAAGAAAATGGAAGGAGCGTGGCTTTACTCTACGACACGAAGGGTTTGCCTGAGGATACATGGGAGTTCCTGAAGGGGAAAAACCTCAGGCTGGCCATTGTTGATGCAACATACCCCCCGGGCTTTGACGACCCCTATCACAACAACGTGGATGAGGCTGCTGAAATTGGCCTCCAGCTGGCGGAGAGAACCGTTCTGAGCCACATATCCCACAAAAACCTGCCCTTCCTTGAGCTCGTGAAATACGTCAGGGACAGATGGAACAACAAGGCTCTCGTTGCTTACGACGGCATGGTCTTCTATGTCTAAACTTTTTTATTCTCCTACTGCAAAATACCCGTGGTGGTGGCATGAGGGTTCTTGAGCTGGCGAAGAGGAGAAAAACCGTGAGACAGTTTCTTCCTGATAGACCTCCAATGGAGGATATTCTTAAGGCAATTGAGGCGGCCAAGGAAGCTCCCTCCGGGATGAACGCCCAGCCATGGAAGTTTGTTATCGTGGATGATGACTGGCTCAGGGGTAAAATAAGGGAGCTCTGCGAGAGGGAAGAGGAGAAGTTCTATACCAGAAGCAGGGGTGACCTGATGGCATGGCTGAGCGAGAAGGGGTTTAAACCTGAGAAACCATTTCTGAGCGAGGCGCCCTATCTTATACTCGTCTTCGGACACACCAAAGCCCCCTACTGGCTTCAATCAACGTGGATAGCCGTCGGTTACCTTCTTCTGGCCTTGGAGGAGCTCGGCCTCGGGACGGTGACCTACACACCGCCGAATCCGAAGCCCGTTGAGGAGCTTCTCAACGTCCCGGGCAACTATAAGCTCCAGACGATACTCCCGGTTGGCTATTCCGCTGATCCAAAACCGAAATACGGGAGGAGAAAGCTCGAAGAGGTTGTGGGTATTAATGAATTTTAAAATTCCAATCCTGAGCTTCTATCTCCTAATCCTAAAGCTTTTTCGATAGTAGTCTTGATTTCTTTGTGGCAGCATCCACAGCCTTCATAAGCGCTGTTCTTATCTTCCCTTCTTCCAGCTCAAAAATTCCATCTATCGTCGTTCCTCCAGGGGTTATAACCCATTCTCTAAGCTCGGCAGGGTGTTTTTCTGTCTCCATAAGAAGCTTTGCAGTTCCAAGGAGTGTCTGGAGGGAGGCCAGTTTTGCGACATCCCGGGGAAGGCCTGCTCTGAGTCCTCCGTAGATAAGTCCTTCAAGAAAAACCGTTACATAAGCCGGTCCTGAACCGCTGAGGCCGGTTATGGCATTCATATGCTCCTCCTCTACACGGAGGCATTTTCCAAAGCTCCCCAGGAGCCCTTCAACGGTCGCCAGATCCTTCCCTTCCAGCTCGGTGGCATAAGCGGTGAAAGACTCTTTTACTATAACCGCTATGTTGGGCATCGCCCTGACGAATCTTGCGTTGGCAAAGCGCTTCAGCTCGGCAAGTGGAATCCCTGCAGCAATGGATATCACAAGCTTCTTTTCGATGAATTCAGCTATTTCCTCCAGAATCTCCCTGACCTTGTTCGGCTTGATCGCGAGAAAGACTACATCGGCCCATTTGGATGCGGCCTTATTATCTGAAGAGAGCCTGACACCAAACTTCTCAAGCCATAGCCCCTTCTCAATCTGTCTCCTTGTGGCAACAACCTCATGTCCGTCCTCTGCGAGAGCTTTTGCTATGGCACTTCCTATTGTGCCGGCACCTATAACTGCGATTTTCATACTATCCCCAAGGAAGTGAAAATTCAGGAAGATAAACTTCTCCCTCATTATGATATCATTCTGACAAAAACCCAGATATTTTCTGTAAAAATTTGTCATTTTGCCAAGAAATCATCTAATTCCATCAACATGCCCATCTGCTCCTCTGTTTCCACAGCGCCCGGCCTTATGGAGCGCACCCTTGCGAGAGCCTCCCTGAGGGGGAGTCCCTTTGAATACATCAGCCACGCAACGGCCACAGTTCCGCTCCTCCCAAGGCCACCGAGACAGTGGATGAGAACCCTCTTTCCCTCTCTGACTCTGGCGTCGATCCAGCGAAGGATTTCAAGGAGCTGGCCGAGGCTTGGTGCGGTGAAATCTTCTATCGGGCTGTGGAGAACCTCAACGCCCCGCTTTTTCCACTCCTCGAGCGAGTAGGGGAGTTCGAACTCCTCCACAAGGACAACGACCGCGTTGAAGTTCTCCGAAATCTCGTCCAACTCACTCTCTGTTGGCATTCTGGAGAAGGCCACGTTTTCATCAATGAACCTGGCAGAGAACCACATTCACCACACCCTCGTTCCCACGGGCACCTCGTCGGGAACCGGAAGGAGATAGACCTTCCCGTCTTCCGTCTCGGCAACTATCAACATTCCCCTGCTCTCGACACCGGAGAGCTTCTTCGGCTTTAGGTTGAGGACGAAGACGAACTTCTTCCCCTCGAAGTCTTCAGGAGCATACTGGTCTGCCACGCCGCTGATTATTGTCCTCTCCTCGTTTCCAAAATCAACTTCGAGCTTTATGAGCTTCCTCGTGCGCTTCAGCCTCTCGGCTTTCTTCACGAAGCCAACCCTCAAGTCAAACTTCCAAAACTCGTTAACGTCGTAGAGTTCCATCAGACTCACCGGAGATATTATGGTGCGAAGGCTATTTAGAGCTTTCCTCCCAGAAGAGCATCTCCTTCCCATTGCTCGCCGCCAGCAGAGTCCCGTCTACCTCAAAAATCCAAGCCCCGCCGGGAGGATAGCTGTTCACGATGAAGGCTCTAACGCCAAGAAGCCTAACCCTCTCTGTCATCGCTTTAACGTCCTCCTTGTTCGGCTCGCCATAGTCCG
>WAPO01000096.1 GCA_015520705.1 Thermococcus sp.
CTCCCTGCCAGCAATCCTTACGAGGCCCTTTGGTTTGAGTCCCATTCGCCTTCCAAGGCCTGCGGCCAGAATCACAGCTTTCACTGAGCCACCTCCAAAAGCTTTTAAGCCCGCCTGAGAAATTTTAGGCAGAATTAAATTAACTCAAGGTGATTTAAAGCTTTCGGGTGGAAGAGATGAGGGTTGCTGTCCTCTATTCAGGCGGAAAGGACTCGAACTACGCCCTCTACTGGGCGTTGAAGCAGGGATTTGATGTTAAATACCTTGTCAGCATGCACTCTGAGAGCGAGGAGAGCTACATGTATCACGTCCCCAACATACACCTCACGGAACTGCAGGCGAGGGCGGCGGGAATTCCGCTCGTCAAGGGCTTCACATCCGGAGAGAAGGAGAGGGAAGTCGAGGACATGAAGGCCGTCCTTGAGGGGCTCAGGATAGACGGCATAGTTGCCGGGGCTCTTGCAAGCGAGTATCAGAAGAGGAGGGTTGACAGGGTTGCTGAGGAGCTTGGACTTCAGAGCTTCGCTCCTGCATGGCACAGGAATCCGGAGGAGTATATGCGCGAGCTGATAGGAATTTTTGACATTGTAGTAGTCGGTGTATCTGCTTACGGTCTTGATGAGAGCTGGCTGGGCAGAAGAATTGATGAACGGGCGCTTAAAGAGCTTGTGGCGCTGCATGAGAAGTATAAACTCCATGTGGCAGGAGAAGGCGGTGAATTTGAGACGTTTGTGAGGGATGCTCCCTTCTTCAGAGCACGGGTGGTGTTCGACGATGTTGAGAAGCTGTGGGATGAATACACCTATTCGGGAGTTTTAGCCGTCAGAGGGGCCCATCTGGAGTGGAAATAGGCAGGTGGGTGCTATGATTTTCGTCGGGACATGCGGCTTCTGCGAGAGGAGGGAAAGATACTACCGGGATTTTGATGCTGTTGAGGTGCAGAGGACATTCTACAGAATCCTGCAGGACAAAACGCTCAGACGCTGGAGAGAGGAAGCTCCAGAGGGATTTGTATTTTCAATTAAGGCCTTTCAGGGAGTAACCCATCCGCCGAACAGCCCAACGTGGAGAAGGAGCAACGTCGCGCCGGGAAGGGGCGCCGGTCTTTTGAGGCCTGCGGATGAGGTTCTCCGCTACTGGCGCACAACCCTTCACGAGGCGGAGCTTTTAAACGCCAGATTCATCCTCATCCAGCTCCCCAGAAGCTTTAAGGAGAGTGAGGAGAGCTTTTCTAATGCTGAACGCTTCTTCGGGCTGATAGAGCGGAGGGATTTTGAGATTGCTGTGGAGCTCAGGGGATGGAGCGAGGAGGGCATAAAGCGCTTTGTTAGGGAGTTCGATGTCATAGACGTTGCAGACCCCCTAATCAGAAAACCCCTTCACAGCGGCGATATCAATTACTACCGCCTCCACGGGCGATACGAGAAGGGGAGAATCATTTACAGGCATGAATACACAGATGAAGAGCTGAAAAAAGCCGCAGAGAGGGTGAGAGGCTGGGATAAGATGGAAAGCTTTGTTTTCTTCAACAACTCAAACATGTGCGATGACGGGAAAATGTTTAAGCTTAAAATCCAATAGGATGTGGTGATCCCATGGGAGCCAAAGCTACGGGCGCCAAATGTGCCTTGACGGTGTTTATAGGTTATGGGCTGATGTATCCCCTCCTGATAACGCTTGAGGCATCGAGAATAAGAGCAATTGAAGGGGCACTCCTCTTTTTCCTCTCTGCATCCCTGCTTTTTTATATTTCGGTTAAAGAAAAGGACTCCGTAAAGGGGAATTATTCTGGAATATTCTCCGGACTTTTCTTCTGGGCCTCGATAGGAGAACTGCTGGAATCTGCGGGCTTTGTGAAGGTTGAAAGCTGGACAAACATGCCCCTCTACTTTGCTATCCTTCTGATGTTTCTCATGCTGTGGAGAAATGGGCAGATTTCTGCTTCTCCAGCCTTTGGAAACGCTCATTTTCTCGCAATCTGGGGACTGCATGCATACATGGTTAATCAATACAACCTCCTCGGAAAAACACACTGGAGCACCTATCCCTCAGCCGCCATATTTGCACTCCTCTCTGCATACTTTGTTTTCAAACTCGGAAAATCAAAGAGGGAGAATGAAGCGATGGCATATGGACTGGCTGCACTGCTCACCGGCTGGACGGTCATAGAATACCTGTGGGGCTGGGGAGTCATTCCGGGCCCTTAAACCCCGGCTTCCTTACATTCACCACATCCTTATTCACGAGCGTCGGCGGAATCTCGCCCATAGCGAAGGCTATCAGATTCCTCGCAGCAAGTTCTGCCATGCCTTCTCTCGCCCCATAGGTTGCACTGGCAATATGGGGCGCCAGAGTTACGTTTTTGAGCCTGAACAGCTCCTCGTTATAGTATGGCTCCTCCTCGAAGACATCTAACCCAGCGCCGGCAATCCACCCTTCTCTTAAGGCTTTAACGAGAGCATTAGTATCGATGACTTTTCCTCTGGAGATATTCACCAGGATCGCATTCCTTTTCATGCGCTTTAGTTTTTCCTCATTCATAAGGTGATACGTGTCTTTTGTGAGGGGAACCGCCAGAACGACGAAGTCGCTCTCTTCAAGAAGGCTGTCCAGCGGCCTAAACTCTGCTCCAAGCTCCCTTTCCCTTTCGAGCTTTCTCGTCCTCGAATTGTAGAGGATTCTCATGCTAAACCCCTTCGCTCTCCTGGCAACGGCCTGCCCTATCCTTCCGAAGCCTACTATCCCAATTGTTTTTCCGTGAACATCATGGCCGAGATACATCAAAGGGTGCCATGCAACGCCTTTTCTCTTCCATTCGCCGGAGCGCACAAAGCTGTCAGCATCGGCCAAGCGTCTCGCCGCCGCTAAGAGCAGAGTCCACGCGAAATCCGCTGTTGCCTCTGTTAGGACGTCAGGGGTGTTTGTGACATAGATTCCCCTTCTCGTCGCCTCTTCAAGGTCAATGTTGTCATATCCTACGGCATATTGAGCGATTATCCTGAGTTTGGGGGCATTATCAAAAAGCTCTTCATCAATCCTATCGCTCAGCAGGCTCACCA
>WAPO01000097.1 GCA_015520705.1 Thermococcus sp.
CTTCATTAGAGAGAGTGTTTCAGACTTGTTCCAACAAACACCTTATGAAATTGGGCTATACTATAAGTACAAGAAAGCAGGTGTCCTGCCAAAGCCTAACATCACCATTACCCTTCCATATGCCTTGCTTCTCTTTGAGTATGCTCAAAGGAAAAAAGCAAAAGTTATCAACACTGATGCCTCTTTCAACGAGGCTGTGTGGGAAATGTTAAAAGAGAGGAGTAAGACAGACCCGGTGTTCTCCTTGGATCTCCCAAACCCAAAGATTATAGAGATTCCTATCCAGAAAAAGAGTGATAGTATGGTTGTAAGAGTTGTTCCAAAAACAGTACCTTATGCCAAATACACCAGACAGACACTGAGAAATGAGCATTTTCCTACACTCCAAGTCATTGCATGGAAAATTGCCAAGATTGTGGAGAAGTACTATCCTCAGTTTGTGATAGATAACCGAAGAATTGTGCCGATAATCACCTACAAACAGTTTGAAGACTCCCTCAGATACTTTGTGCAGAAAGAACTGAGCAAACTCAAAATCTATGACCTTACAGTTAGAACAATGCACTTTGGCTCTAGTTTGAGGAGTAGCAGGGACTTTGAAGGTCTGAAGTTTCTCTTCATTGTCGGCACATTCACTGTTGGGCCTGACGCTTTCCAAGAAATCCTCCTCTCATACTTCTTGATTGACCCGGATGATATTGGTCTGAAGAGCTATCAGGACAAAAACACACGGTGGAGGTATGAGAGCAGTGTTTATCCCCAGATTGATGAAATCAGAAAGTACTGGGAAGAAGAAACACAACTTCAAGCAATTTTCAGAATTCGCCCGCTTAATGAAGAGACAGTAACCTTCCTTTTTGGTCTTCTCCCAGAGAGACTTGAATCGACAATTACAGTTATTCAGTTGGATGATGTAAAAAAGGTTAAGTGGTATCCTAAGACACCTGCAACACTTCAGTTAGCAGTTAAGAAAGCTAAGGAATTCATCCAGAACTATGGAGATGACTTTGTACCTTTCTCTGAGGTCATGAGTTATCTGAAATCTCTTGGATTTGCTCATATGGTTGCACATAGAGCAGTACAAGAACTGACTCACCAATTCACTGTTTACACCAAGAAAGAAGGCAAACGAGGAAGACCAAAGAAGTATTTCCTCTATGTTCATAGCTAACCAGCTATAAAAAATTCTTATTCCTGTCTCCTTAATGTTTTCTAGATTTACTCTCCTTATAACCAAACTCAAAATCACAGCGTAAAATACTGATTCACATACATATTTAATATTATACGCTCCAAAATCAAACTCCTTACAGAATCCTAATTTTCCAAATCAACCGCTTCACAAGTTTGTAAGAATTTTTTATAACTGGTGCACACTGAATTTTTGCTTATCTCTCACCTCTTCTAACTGCTTCAGAATTTTACAGAAAGGTAATGTGAAAAAGGTGTTGGAAGTCTGGGAGAGGAGTTACTGCGAAACCTGTATTAGGGTGAAAGTTGTAGTATGCTCATGGCGAGTTGAATGTATAGGAAGTCGGTTTATCAGGATTTGGAGAAGTTTAGAGAAAAGGTGTGGGAGAGGACAAAGAAACTCGAGACACTACTGGAACAAGATACTGAGCAACTTCGAAAGGAAATAAATTCAACTCTTGGTTATGGTCCCGACCTATACTTCTACCAGAAAACTGTTTCCCAGACTAAACATGCCTCATCTAGAAGAATCAGAGATCTACTGCTTGATGAGGAGTTTGTTGAATTACTGTATGCAACTCTTGTGTCATGGGGAATGCATTCAAGAAGAGCCAGAATGAAGCCATTTGAGGAGTTCTCCCAGAGCATACAGGATAATGTTGATTTGTTTGCTAAGTTAGCAGACTATCATCTAAGGAAGAGGTCTAGTGACGAGAATGGTTTGGATGAAGGTGTGAAAGACATTTTGGACTTATTTATTGCCTTAGACATTATGAAACCCATGAAGAAAGAGATGAAGGAGGTCAAATCCAAGAAAGTGGCTTCTAAACTTGTGGCAAACTCCAAGTTGATGCATTTTATCCTTCCTCACTTGGTCATGCCGATTGATAGAAAGCATATCGTCTCCTTTTTCACGGGATGCAGAAGAGTTCCACTCCTAGAGCCAGAGAAACTGGATAGATGGAGCGAACTTGACAGCGACACTAAGAGCGAAGTAAGGACGTTCTTCAAGATTCACAAGGCTGTGTCAGATTGGCTGAAAGACAAGAAGATTTCAAATAAGTTGAGTGAGTTGCTCGACGACAAGTGGAACCAAACAATTCCCAAAGTCATTGACAACCTGATAATCTACTGTAAGACGCATCCTGAGAAGTGCAACCGCAAGAGGTGAGCTATATTCCTATGTTCCTATATCTCCTTATGGCTTGTTCTAGTTGATGCTTTCTTTTCCCAGTTTTCCCACATCTTCTCCTATTTTCGCTCTACCGGTTGTTCCCATACTCTCCCCGTCCAAAAAGTAGTTGTAGAAGTTCCAATTAACAATTACACAGGGAGGGAGGTGATATGAAGGTGAAGAAGATTGGTCTTTCTTTACATTCCGGAAAACAAATACTAGCGATGAATGGTGCAGAACTTCTTGAAAAATTCCTCAGCAGAAATCCAGGATACGGTGGGAGAGTGGGAATGATTACAGGAGAACAGGGAAGTGGGAAGACGTCACTGATGCTGCACTTTGCCAGAAAGCTCGCTGGCAAAGAGTATGTGATTTGGCGTGGGAGATTTCTAGTACAGTGGCATAAACTCCCAGACTGGGAGAAGAAAGTCAGGATTCTGACTTACAAAGACGACAACATAGAATTCCTTAAACTTCCCTATGGCGGGGGAGGAGCGGAAGTACTAGACATTCCGGTTGTTAGGTACAGGGATGCGAAGGATGTACTGAACAAATTGGACAAAAACTACATTAATGTGATTTACGAACCACCTGGCTACAGGATTTCTGAAGAACTGGTGGAAGGTGTGAAGGAGAGAACAGGATATACCATTTCACCTGAGAAGCTAGAGGAGGAGAAACCTCACTTTTTCTGGTTTGAACTCCTCTATCGCCTCCTCACTAGGGAGGATAGGGACTGGTATTCTGTCTTCATAGATGAGGTTGATGACATCTTTCCGGAAACTCCTACAGGTGCCCAATTCGCTCTCCAAGCATGGGTGAAAGACATCCTGAAGGACCTGAGGAAAGCACTAGTGTCCCTCATTGCTTCTACACATACAATCCGTAATGTTGATTGGAGAATAAGGACAAAGATTCCTACATATATCTACCTTAGGGGAGCAGAGCCAAGACCTGGCAGTAAGATAAAGTCCCAGTACCTTCTCCTCATGGACCCTGGGTATGCATACATTGAGTGGGGCCGGTATGGGGTGTTCAAGTTCGAGTATCTTCCACAGCCAAACTACGATGTACTAGTCAGGAGGCTGTAGGTACCCCAGAGAGGGTAGTTTAATAATTACTATGCCCTACGTTGTTTCCTGCCTCTCCTCTCTTTCTTGTGTGTGGTCGCCCAGTATCCTGGATGTTTATCAAGTTTTTCAGAATAGAAAGAACTTTAAGAACCAAAAGCGAAAATAATACTGACAAGTTGTTCTGTAGAGTAGTTGAGGGAGGATATAGAAGTGGGCAAGAAATTATGGTTTGGAATCGGGTTTGGTATGGGATTTGGGTCTTTTGTCGTAATAGACCCAGAAACAACACTAGTTAATGCACTTTGGACAATTGTTGAGAGTGTACGTACAAACTAGCCATTGGCTGTAGTAGTGTTATCTATCCTTTTAGTTGAGTATGAACTCCTAAAAAAATCGGAATCTGTTACTCCCTGGATTGAAGCAGCCCAGGAAGGAGGTAGTGAGTTCATAGCACTACTTCTAGGATTCTTTGCTGGAGCCTGTCTCCTAATACAACCAGTTATTACACTACTTATTCTTGTTCTTGCCCAACTATTCCTCAAGTTACTGGAAAACCTTAGCAGTCCTTGGTGATTTGGCAGTTACTTCGCTCTGTCTTTTCTTGTAGTTTGGCAAAAGTGTTTTATATCTAGATTTATACCTTACTATTACTAATGGTATTGAGTCTATAGACTCTATAGGAGGAATGGGTGATGGTTGGGTCGGAATCTGGAAGAAAAACGACAATCTGGGTGAGTGTAGAGTTGAAGGAGGAGCTTAGAAAGATTGGTCGGATGGGCGACACGTATGAGGATGTAATTTGGCGGTTGCTGGAGAATGTGGTGCGGTGGCCGGGATTTGAACCCGGGCTTGCGGCGTGGCAGGCCGCAGTCCTAGACCAGACTAGACTACCACCGCACAGACCGCCGTTAGTTATTGAGCTGGGGGTGATTTATAAGCTTTTCGCCCTGTTTCCAAGGATAGATTTATAAATGCACGCCGGAAAAAATTAACTGGCCTGCCCCGGTGGCCTAGTCTGGATAGGGCGCAAGGCTGCGGACCTTGAGATCCGGGGTTCAAATCCCCGCCGGGGCGCCATATCAGCTTTTTCTGCCAGTCTATAGCAATAATATAGAACGCTCACTCCCCTGTTGCACCTTTCAGGGCATCCTTACAGCCGCAGCGCCTCTCCTGCGGAATGTGCTCAACCGCTTTCATCAGCAGATACTTTATCTCCTCGCTCTTCTTCGCCATCAGCTCAACAACTTCGCTGTGGGTTAGCTTCGTCTGGCTGATTCCTGCGGCAAAGTTCGTGACTATGGCAACACTGGCATAGCACATCTCAAGCTCCCTCGCGAGGACTGCCTCCGGGCACTGCGTCATTCCAACGACGTCAGCGCCGAGTATCCTGAGAGCCCTGATTTCAGCCCGGGTCTCAAAGCGGGGCCCTTCCATGCATGCATACGTCCCGACAGGATGGTAGCTGAAGCCCAGCTCTCTGGCGGCGGTTATCAACGCCTTCCTCAGCTCAGGACAGTAGGGGTCTGTAAAATCTACATGGGCCACGAACTTCCTCTCATGAGGCGAATCCTCGCCGTCGTAGAACGTGTAGTGCCTGCTCTTGCTGAAGTCAAGGAGCTGGTCAAGAACCACGAAGTCTCCGGGCTTCATCTCCTCGTTGAGCGATCCAACGGCCGATGTGGCCAGAATTCTCTCAACTCCAAGCTCATGGAGCGCCCATATGTTTGCATGGTAATTTATCTTATGGGGCGGGACGCTGTGCTTCTCGCCGTGTCTTGGCAGAAAAGCTATCTCCTCGCCTTTATATGTTCCAATTTTGACCGCAACATCCCCATAGGGGGTTTTTACCTTCTCTTTCCTGATGTTCTCCAGCAGCTTTGGATCATAAACCCCAGAGCCTCCAATAATAGCTATTCTCGGCATGTCATCACCCGAAAAAGGTATAACGGGATGCTTAAAATATTATCCTTTCTCCCAGATTTTCTTCTGTTTATGTGATTTGTCCTCAAGATCATCCCTGACGATCTCGCCTGCCTGAAGCTCGAGTATCTTAGTCAGAATTTCGCTCAGCAGCCATGAGCCCCATTTCGGGTCTTTAACCTCAAGTGCAGCGTCTATGGCCCTGTCTATGTCTCCTTCCCTCAGCATGCTGACCGCTATACTGCCAAATGCAAGGGAGCGCACATGGAGGTCTTTGATCTCACCGGCAAGCCTCATGGCACTCCTGTATTCCCCAATTTTTGCGAGATATGTAACGGCTTTTGCCCTGATGGAATCATCTCCTGCTCCAAATCCCACGTGTTCAACAAGCTGCTTGTACTTCGGGCTGGCCGCTCTCGACAAAAGCTCATCAAGAATTATCCTCGCCACAGAATCAAAGTCGCTTTCATCTAGACTCTTCACAAGGCTATCCAGAAGTTCTTCTTGGTCAATGATATTCGAAATCAGTCCTGTTAGAACTTTTATTCTCTCCTCCTCAGGGAGGCCGCGTATAATCCTGACCACGAAGGAGGTTTCCCCGTAGCTTCCCAGTCCAACCAGCAGAGATCTCAGAACTTCTGGACTGACCGATTTAGGCATGCTGAGGGCTATGTCAACAAACTTCTCATACGTCTCCTTTGGGACATCCGCATTCTTCAAATGTGCAGCAACCTCTCGCATTGCCTCTGACAGCCAGTATTCACCCTTCAGGCTGCGCAGTATTTTTATTGCACTCCCAAATTCTTCCCTCTCCAGATGGACTTTGAGGGTTTCAATAGCACCTATTGAATGCCATGGCTCTCCCTGGATATATTTGAGCGTGATATAAGCTCTCTTCATGTTCTGCTCCTTCAGATATTCCTTGAGGATTTTGAGGAGCACATCGTTTCTTTTTACGTCTCCTCTGATGTTCCTCCCGTAGAAAAGAGCATCATTTAGCAGACCAAGCTCTATAAGCCGATTAACGAGGATTTCTATCATTTCATCATGGAGGGGCTGGGGGAAGCTCCCTGCTATCTCATATGCCTGATAGAAAACTCTTGTGGAAGCCTTTACAAGCCCCGCTTTGTGGAGATATCCGCCAATTTCAATTAGAGCTCTCACAACGCTGATAGGGCTCTCTATCCTACTAACGGCATCAAGGGAGTTCTTAAAGGCATCCCTGTAGGTTTCATCGCCAAGTTTATGCAGGTAGTAGCCTATCCGGGCATATGTTACCGCCCTTAGGTATCTGTCACTTATTTGAGAAGCTAACTCAAGGACTTCTTGATAAATGGCATGATCCATATTTCCACCGTTACTTTTTGAAACTTTAAGGTATTTAATAATTTTCAAAGATTCCTGTAAATTAGAAATGTGTTGAGAGGAAGTTAGACAAAAAACGAAAATCAGCTCAGGTCATCATAGACAACGCTGATGATTTCCCCGTCGTCGAGGGAAACATAGCTCACCTTTATCTTCTTGCCGGATTTTGGGTCAACAACAACGAAATCAGGCTTTTTCAGATATTCGCTCCTGGGCATCTTCCAAACATCACTGTAATGCATCTTCAGCTCTTTAACAAATTTGTTAATATCCTTCTTAACAACAGCTGTCATAGGTATCACCATGTATACCTACTCATAGGAATATAAAAAGCTTTCTAATCGTCTTTCGTTAAAAATAATATCGTTGATTGTCGAAGTTAAGGCTTCACACAGAGCATTGCTCCCCTCGGCACTCCCAGCTCTCTGGCTATTGGGGGACACTTTGCTTTCAGCAGATAGAACACTCTCCCATCTTTAAACTCGCTGAGTGTTTCAAAATTCCCCTGACCTTTCGCTATTATTATATCCGCCTTTCTGAAAACTTCAAGGAACTCACTGCTGAGCCCGCTGGGAGGAACTCCAACGATTCTGCTTCCTGTGGAGATTACAGTGCCGATCTCCTGAAATCCAGCCTTTAGCAGGTCTTCCACAGTAGCATCATTGATTATTGGACCTTCCTTAGCTGCAATATAGATTTCCAGCTCAGGAAATTCTGTCTTTATTTTCTCAAGAAAAAGCCTGTCAAAGTATATCTCCCCGCAGTTGTCCGTGAGATAGAGGAGCACCTTTGAATTTCCAAGTCTTTCAAAAAGTGCCTCGCTCTCATCAATATGGAGTTTCTCATCGAGCATTCTGATTATATCCTCCTCAATCTTTTCGGGGTTGTAGCCAACAGCAAAATCTATGACATTCCCGGCGATTGAGAGCTTCAGGGCAGATTTTAAGTCGAGATCAAGCCTATTCCTGAGGTCTTCGGCGAGCGCCTTTGCCAGAAGATTGGATTTTACCTTGTATTCCCTGAAGGGGTCGTTATTTCCCAGATGTTCATACAGAGTTAAAAAGACCTCGCTTCCGACAACTGCGGGGATGGCATTATGGTTGAAGTGCTTCCCCATAAATCTTGCCGCTTTTATCATGGCCCTCTTCCGCTCCTCTACGTCCGATGTGCTCAGCTCAGCAACCTTCTGCGACTGGGAAACAATACATGACAGGCATTCATAGTGAACCTTCACACAGACCACCAGAAGCACCTAAGCACACATCTGTTTTTAAGTTCTCTGCAGGAGTAGGCAGCGGAAATGGAGGTGGAAAAAGCACAGCATTGGAGCATCAAATCCTAAGGATTATAAACTCCTGAACGTTCCTTTTTATGGTGAGAGAAGATGGCTTTAGAAAACCTTGGCAAAGCACTGAACAATGCACTGAGAAAGCTGGCCCGTTCAAATACCGTTGATGAGGCCCTTATCAGGGAAGTTGTGAGAGACATCCAGAGGGCGCTGATACAGTCCGATGTTAATGTCCGTCTCGTTCTTCAGCTGACGAAGAAGATTGAAAAGCGAGCCCTTGAGGAAAAACCTCCTGCAGGTGTTTCGAGAAAGGAGCACATAATAAAAATCGTCTATGAGGAGCTCACAAACTTCCTTGGAAGGGAAGCCAAGCCCATTGAGATACGGGAAAAGCCGACGGTTCTGCTGGCGGTTGGAATTCAGGGTTCTGGCAAGACAACGAGCATAGCAAAACTGGCGAGGTATTTTCAGAAAAAAGGGTATAAAGTGGGGCTCGTATGTTCAGATACATGGCGTCCCGGTGCCTATCAGCAGCTGAAGCAGCTTGTGGAGCCCTTTGGAATAGAGGTCTTTGGAGACCCGGAGGAGAAGGATGCGGTGAAGCTTGCGAGGGAGGGCGTTGAGCACTTCAGGAAGAAGGGCGTGGATATCATTATCGTCGATTCAGCTGGAAGGCACAAAGAGGAGAAAAGCCTGCTTGAGGAGATGAGGCAGATAAGCAGCTCGATAAGGCCCCATGAGGTTATCCTCGTCGTGGATGGAACCATCGGCCAGCAGGCATACAATCAGGCTCTCGCCTTTAAGGAGGCAACGCCTCTGGGTTCAATAATTGTCACAAAGCTTGATGGCTCGGCCAAAGGTGGGGGTGCGCTTTCAGCCGTTGCCGCTACAGGAGCGCCCATAAAGTTCATCGGAACCGGCGAAAAAATTGATGACCTTGAGCCCTTTGATCCGAAGAGATTTGTCTCAAGACTGCTTGGAATGGGAGACATTGAGGGGCTGCTTGAGAAATTCGAAGAGCTAAGCAAAGAGCGGGAAATCAGAGAGGAGGATGTTGAGAAGTTCCTCAGAGGGAAGTTCAACCTCAAGGACATGTATGCACAGCTTGAGGCAATGAGCAAAATGGGCCCGCTGAAGCAAATACTCCAGATGATTCCGGGCCTCGGCTATTCGCTGCCAGATGACGCTGTGAGGGTTAGCGAGGAGAGGCTGAAGAAGTTCAGAATAATAATGGACTCCATGACTGAGGAGGAGCTTGAGCACCCGGATATCATAAACTACTCCCGCATCAAGAGGATTGCAAGGGGCTCGGGAACGAGCACAAGAGATGTAAAGGAACTCCTGAACCAGTACAACCAGATGAAAAAATTCTTCAAGAGCATGGACAAGAGAAAACTTTCTAAACTCGCAAGGGGATTTAATTTAGGAGGTATATGAACATGATGGAGGTATTTATCCTCATTGTTGTAAAGCCCGGGAATGAGGAGAAGGTCTTCAACAAACTAAAGGACAACCCTCGGGTGAGGGAAATCTACAGGCTCTACGGGGAGTACGACATCGTGGTTAGAATAGAGGTTGGGAACATCAGGGAGCTTGATGAGTTTCATGACAACGTCCTGAGAAAGATCAAGGAGATAGAAATGACCGAGACCCTCATAGCAAGCTCATACGGGAGCTAGGGGGTAGATAGTTGAAAAAATCGCTTGTTGCGGTTGTAAATCTCAACACGCTTGAGGTCAAAATTATCTCTTCTTTTAAATTTAAATGCATTGAGAACTGCGGAAGGTGCTGCAGGGAGCTTGACATTCCCCTTAGGGATGAGGATATAACCCGTATCGAGGATCTGGGCTACAATGCCTGGGAATTCGTGGACTATGAAAAGATGTTCTACAGGGGGGATAAATTCCTCGGTTATGCTCTGAAGAAGAGACCCTTTGATGATGCCTGCGTATTTCTGGATGAAAACGAGAAATGCAAGATATACCCCCACAGGCCGAGGGCATGCAGACTCTATCCTTTCGTTCTCATCAAGCATGGCAATACTCTGGAGGTGTACATAAAGGAAGATGAATTCTGTCCTGGGATAAATCATCCGGACGGCGATGAGATAGACGCTACATTCATCAGGGAGTATTTCAGGGAGATACTCCAGGAATACAGACGGTCTGTCAGGGACATTTACCTCTGAAGAACAGCATGAAACCGAAACCTATTTATACATTTTCTTGTTAATTTGGGTTACTTGGAGGTGAGAGGGCATGAGTCAAATAAAGGCTGTGCAGGAAAAGTTGAGGCTCGTCAGGGTGCTGAAAATCCTGAAAAAGTCATACACATATGAAGAGCTTTCGAAAATGACGGGTCTTCCTATAACCGTGCTGAACAGATATGTCAGGGGGAAGGTTCTCCCGAGCACTGAAAGGACAAAGGAGCTCTTGGGAATGCTTTCTCCGTATGTGAACCTGGAAGAGGAGGTTAAAAGACGGATAAAATTTGATGAGAGAGGATTCTTTGACAACATGATGGTTCTTAGTGATACTCCTCTGATGAGTCTGATCGCCGAGGAGGTTGCCTCAAGATACATGGAGAAAAATGTCACCAAGATTCTCACAGCGGCAACCGACGGCATTCCCCTCGGAGTCCATATAGCGAAGGAGCTGAATGTCGACGTTGTTTATGCCAAGAAGAAAAAGGAGGTCGGCGTTGAGAAGTTCTACGAAGTGAGCTATGTTCCGAGCGCTTCGGGGAGCGTAACCACGTTATACCTGCCCCACTGGGCGCTCAAGAAAGGGGAGAGGGTTCTCATCGTCGACGATGTCATAAGGAGCGGGGAGACCCAGAAAGCCCTTGTGGAGATGTGTCATCAGGCAGGAGCCATCCCTGTAGGGATGTTCTTCCTCATAAGCGTCGGGAACGTTCTCGAACATCTGAAGGAAGAGTATGACATCCCTGTTGAGGCTCTCGTAAAGATAGGGAAGTGATCCAAATCCCCAGCTTTGTCATATACAATGTCCTCGGGATGAGCATCCCTGTGGATGCTGAGGAGGGCGTTTCCTTTGATTTTTACTGTTCTGAGGAGGAGTGCGGAAGGGAGATTTTCCTTCACGGTGTCATAAGGGCTGCAGATGTGGAAGAATTCCGCAGGGTTCTGGAGGCTGTTATAAGGGAGAACAGCGCATTTTCCAAGCTTGAAGAAATACGGGGTTCTTTCATTTTCGAAGGGAGTGTAAATGGAAAGAACGTGAAACTACCGGCTGAATCCCTGGAGGAGCTAACAAAGAGATTCATGAAGGAGCTCTTTATTCTGACCGGCTAAACAGGGAGCTCCAGATCCTCTTTGACTATGTCCATGGCAACGTGGGTGTTGGTTTTTTCCACGCCGTCAATCGATAGCAGCCATTTAACAAACCTGTTCATATCCTCCCTTCCTCTGAACTTGGCCACTGCAATAATGTCATACTCCCCTGTAACGTCATAAACGCAGAGCACATGGTCGTTTTCCGCTATTTCTCTCTCAATCTGTATTATTTTCTTCCCCTGTGCCTTTATTCCGATTATAGCTGTCAGTTCATACCCCAGTTTTTCATAGTTGAGTTTTGGCGTAAAGCCGAGAAGAATGCCCTTTTCTTCCATTCGTTTGAGCCGATTATAAACCGTTCCGACGGCGACCTTAAGCTCCTTTGCGATCTCTCTGTAGGAAAGCCGGGCATCTCTCTGCAGGATGGATAATATTTTTCGGTCAAGGTCATCCACCAAAATCATCACCAATCCAATCTCCACCGCAAAGTTTAAATATCCTTCTCTTTGAGGAAATAGCGGGCAGTGGACCGGTAGCCTAGCTAGGACAGGGCGGCGGCCTCCTAAGCCGCAGGTCCGGGGTTCAAATCCCCGCCGGTCCGCCATCAGGCATTAAGACGTTTCTTCTCATCCTCCATAATTGTTAGGGGATTCTCTGCGAAAAGCTTATAAAATTACAAAACGTTACTAAAAATGAGGAGACTTCTCTCCATCCCAGAACGTGAAGGGGGTGGTAGGGTGGCATATGTAGCCGCTCTGGCCAACATAAACGGGAATTTTCCGGCATTAATCAAGGCTCTGGAGAGAATAGAAGAGCTTAGGGAAGAGGGGTATGATGTGGAAAAATACTATATTCTGGGTAATATCATCGGAATATTCCCATATCCGAAGGAGGTTGTCGGAAGCCTTAGAAGCCTTATGAGGAACAACAGTGTAAAGATCATCCGTGGTGAATATGACCAGATTATTGCCATGAGCGACCCTCATGCTGAGGGCTCAGACTACATTGACAGGTTGAGTATTCCTGAATATGTTAAGAAGACGCTGAAATACACATGGGATAAGCTCGGTCATGAGGGGAGGGAATTCATCAGAGACCTTCCGATATATCTGGTTGATAAACTCGGGAAAAATGGTATATTTGGGGTTTATGGGAGCCCTCTGAATCCCTTTGAGGGGAAAATACTGCCGGAACAGCCAACTCCCTATTATGAGGCGCTGATGCGGCCAGTGAAGGAGTATGAGATTCTTCTGGTTTCATCCCCGAAGTACCCGGTAAATGCCATGACGAGGTACGGACGGGTCATCTGCCCGGGCAGCGTTGGATTTCCTCCTGGGAGAGAGCACAAAGCGACGTTTGCGCTCATAGACACGGGCACCCTTCATGCGAAGTTCATAGAGGTCGACTACGACAAGAGACTCATTGAGGAAAGGATAAAGAAGGAAAATCTCCCGGCCGAACTGATCAAGGTTCTCTACCACGGAAGAGTCTGAGGATGTTCAGCATCTCTTTTATTTCCCTCTTTGCCGATGCCAGAAAGAGCAGCATCCCAATAATAAGGGTCACTTTTGAGACAAAAACAAGCATCTGGAAGACAACCGCCATGAGGAGAGATCTATACACCAAAGGAGACACACCGAGGTCTTTCATTGAAAAATAGGCAGTCCCTATAAGAATTGCTGCATACCCTGCGAGAAGCCCTGCCATTGTTCCATATTCCCCAAAGGTGGGTATCAGAGGAATCCAGAGGATAAAGGAAACCACTGCCCCCAGCAGTGCAATCAGGCTTCCTTTCCTGACGTATTTTGTGGAGTTCAGGGCTACTATACTGGGATTGTAGGCGATATAGACCTCAACGGCGATAACTGCAGCATAGAACTCATTCCCCAGGGAAAATCCGAAGAAGAGGGAAAGCAGTTCTCTCCCGAAAAGCAGGAGGAGAAACACTATGATAGCCGTGGTCAGTATGAGAACTCTCGTGAGCCTCTCCGAGAGGTTCTTAACATATCCCATCTCATTCCTTCCGTATTTATAGGAGTAAAGGGGCATTATGGCTGACTGGAGAACCTGCGGGAGGTATGTGAGCAGAAAAGCCGCCGAAAGAGAAGCGGAGACCTTGCCTGCTATCTCGGCGCTTCCAAGCTTTTCGCTCAGAAAATAGGGGCCCTGAATAAGGAAAACTCCTGATAGTGTTCCGAGAAAAGCAAAAGAGGAGTAGGACATCAGAATTCTAATATCCTCTATCCCCGGACTTTTGAAAAGACGGTTTTTTAACAGGTATGCAAAGGAGACCGCTGAGATGACCCCCAGGAATAGAATGTAGGGAGAAAAGATGTTGGGAACTGCAAATCCTGCTAAAAAAGCTGCAAATCCGCCTATGACTACATAGGCATATACCTCCCCCCTGTGTATTCCGTAGAAGAAATTTCTAACTGTAAGCTGAAGGGCTCTGAAAACCGATATCAGGCCTATGTATGCGTTGAAGGGCACAATGACCAAACCAAGGAGAGGGAAGAGAAATGAGACTGAGGCTATTGACCCTATTCTCTCCACATTGCCCTTTCCCAGAAATTCCGAAGAGTACTTCGCCAGGGCGACTGCAAAAAAGCTGAGGGGGATGGCAAGGAGAAAAGCCTGAGAGATAAGGGAGTTGGCAAAACCGAGAACCTCAACCCCATACTTCCGCGAGATCACGATGCTGTATATAAAGCGGCTGCTCCCAAATATAGCTAGAGCAATTATGGAAGCCAGGGAATGCCTGATCATCAGGTTCCTTTCATAGCTCATAAAACTTGTAAAGAGGGAGGGGATTTAACCTTTGTGGAATCCCAGGTAGAAGCCAGCTACAAAAGCGCCTGTTCCTGGTAAAAGCCCAATAACCTTCTCTCCAAGGGTCGTTATCTGGCTCGTTACACTACCGGCAAGGTTGAACAGCTTATCCGTGTTGATTGTTATGACACCCTTCTGCTGGAGCCAGAAGAGGCTCAGGATGTAGGCTCCAATTAGGGCCATTGCCAGTTTCACTAATTTTTTCAGTGCAAACCCTGTTATAAAGCCCACTACACCACCGACTCCCACATCACCAAGCATGCCGTTCATGTCCAGCGCTGTCATCTTTCACCACCACAGGAATTTGGATTAGGAGAATAAATAGTTTGCCCCAAAATGTTTAAATTTCACACGGTGAAATATTTACAGCACATAAATGCCATTGGTGATATTTATGACAAGCCCCATGGAGCGACTGAAGGACAAGCTAACCAAGGAGGTATTGTGGATATACATACTGGACCTCCTGAAGGAAAGACCCATGTATGCATACGAGCTCAAGGAGAGGATAAAAGACAGATTCGGATTTGAACCTGCCACCGTGAGCTCCTATGTTGTTCTGTACAAGCTTGAAAAAGAAGGATATGTGACAGCGGAATGGCAGGAGAGTGAAACAGGGAAACCATCAAGGAAATACTACAAGCTTACTGAAAAGGGCAGAAAACTCTTCGAAGAAGGTCTTGAGTTCCTCAGGAATACTATAGAGAAATTGGAAGGATGAGCCGTCAGCGGCCCATTCCGCCCCTCGGTTCTTTTGCCTTTGGTCTCAGCCCTTTATATCCACATTTTCTGCACTTCTTGGCCTTCCACGGGTTTGTAGCGCCGCAGCGCATGCAGATGTATTTTTTAAATATCCTTGCCTCAGCTTCGGGAAATCTCGCCATGTTAATCACCTCATGATCTTGAATTCACATCTCAACCTGTCTTTTAAACCTTTGGTGCGGGGGACGGGATTCGAACCCGCGCAGCCCTGCGGCAGCGGATCTTAAGTCCGCCCCCTTTGGCCAGGCTCGGGCACCCCCGCTCATGAATAAGCCCACTGGGGAAAATTAAAAAGGTTTCGGTGGCTCAGGTTCTTATAATTCTCATTTCAAAGTCTTCAACAGGGATTTTGAAGTCCGCTCTGCTCTCGATTTCCTTTCTGTTGAAGAGCACTTCCCTTGCGAGTATCCAGTATATAAGTGCAAGGGCCTTTCTGCCTTTGTTGTTCGTTGGAATTGCCAGGTCAACGTAGCTGAGGAAGTTTTCCGTATCAACAAGGGCCACTATGGGTATGCCTATCTCAACGGCCTCCTTAAGCGCTTGGTGATCAGCCCTCGGGTCGGTTACTATGAGAACATCCGGCTCCATAAAGTTCTTGACGGCAGGGTTCGTCATGGTTCCCGGAAGGAATCTCCCGGGGATGGCCTTTGCACCCGTAACCTCGCCGAACTTCTTGACAGGCTTCTGTCCGTAGAGCCTGACGCTCACCGCGAGGATGCTCTGCGGGTCGAACTTGGCCAGAAACTTTCCTGCAGTGCGAAGCCTCTCATCGGTCTTCCTGACATCAAGGACATAGAGTCCGTCCTGCCTCACCCTGTATATGAACTTTTTCATGTCCTTTGTTTTCTGCTGGGTTCCTATGTGTATTCCGGCAGCCAGATACTGGTCAAGCGGAACTAAATATTCCTCCATTTCTTTCACCCCTCAAAGGTTATTATCCTTCCTCTTTCACCTAAATCCTCAGCGATTCTAATCAGCTCATTTATCTTGGCAAGTGAATCCCTGTGGAGCATCAGAGCGGGGCAGGTGAGCCCCACAGCCAGATGTGGCAGAGCCCCGTCTCCAGATTCAAACTTTGCTTCAGCCAAAATCGGAGTTATCCTCTCCGACTTGGCATCGTTCACCAGATTGTATAAGTCGGTGAGCGTGCCCAGATTTATCGGCTTTATGGAAAGCGCATTGTAGTAGCGCCTGTCCAGTATGTCCATCTCCTTGAACAGATACTCACCGTCTATAAAAACCCCGTGGGTTCCTGCAATCAGCTCAAGGAACAGCTCTTCATCCCCCATCGGTTTTATATACGCAATGTTGTTGTCCTCGACCAGATTGAGGACATCCTCCGTTTCAAGGGGCTTCTTCTGGATCACCCCTATGGCAATTTCAAGGCCGAGCTCGTCGCTTGCCTTTTCAGATGCCCTTGAGAGCCCCTCAAGTGAAGCCTTTTCTGCATGCTCCTCAACTTTCACGAGAGCATCTATTATGTCCGTGATCTCCATGAGATCCCTGACCATGAGGTAGTAGTCAAACATTTCATCGCTGGCAATGCTCATTATTGGAACCGGGAGCTCGGTTGTAAATGTGCCGCCAATGTAGCTGTAGAGGGGCAGTTTTTTGACGCTCGCAGCGGCCTTTGCCACGGCAACCGAGACTGCCAGGGCAGTGTTTGCACCTATGTGGCTCAGATCTTCGGTTCCATCAATCTCCCACAGGTAGCTGTCTATTATTTCCTGCTCCTGTGCGTCGAAGCCTATCAGCTCGGGCCCGATAATCTCATCAACCTCGCTAACAGCTCTGTGTGCTTCCGCAATGTAAAGTGAAGGGTTTTCATCCACTGGTGCGGCAAACCTTCCAAAGCCTGAGCTTGTTATCACGTCTACCTCAATGGAGTATCTGCCGCCCTTGAGGACAGCAACCCTTCCAATCACATTCTCTATTATTGTCATGGTCATCAACTCGGCCTTATCACCGTAATCGGGACGACACCCTTCTCGAACTCAAGCATGGCGGCGTCCAGAGGCGTTATGCCCTCCGGAACGTCTATGAGCACCGGCGCTCCCATGGCTATCTGCAGAGCCCTTGCCCCTATAATCCTCGCCTTTTCAAACCGCGTATATCTGAACATACTTATCACCCGTTCCAGTCCAACCCATCCCATTATGGTGGGGCCGCCGGGATTTGAACCCGGGTCTCCGGCACCCCAAGCCGGGAGGATGGGCCAAGCTACCCCACGGCCCCCCAGAAATGTGGTTTTTCAATATACCCTGTATTTCATTATGTCATCGATCAGCTCGACATGGCTGAGGAGCGTTCTCCTGCAGCAGTATCTCTCAATCCCGAGGTCATCAAGCACCTTCTCGGGGTCTTCCCCCTGCTCAACCCTCTCCTTAAAGATGTAGTATTTATCACCGATCACTTTTCCGCATGTGAAGCATCTTACGGGCACTATCACCCAGATCACCTTCTCAAACTTTCAAAGGAAATTAAACGAAAGCAGTCAGCGGTAGGATTTCTGCCTCTTGGCCCTCGGGCCCTTTGTTGATCTGTTCGGCTTGTGGGGTTCTGTTCTCCTTGAATCCCCAACGAGCATTGTTCTGTCATACTTCACGAACTTGTCCTTCAGGTTCATGTCGTTTGTCCACTCAATGAGAGCCCTTGCTATGGCAACCCTCGCTGCTTCGGCCTGTCCCATGATTCCTCCGCCTTCCACCTTGACATCTATATCGACCTTGCCCACTATCTCCTCACCGGCAAGGATGAGCGGCTCCATGATGGTGAATCTTATCATCTCTGGCTCAATGATCTCAACGGGCTTGTGGTTGACCCTGACTCTTCCTTTTCCCTCTCTTATGGTGGCTCTCGCAACAGCTGTTTTTCTCTTTCCGGATGTCTGGATAACCTTCATTTCTATCACCTCAGAACTTTCCACCGAGGAATCTGGCAACCTCTTCAATAGTAACGTATTTCGGCGTTGCCAGCCTTGACATGTGGGCTTCCATTATCGTCTCGAACTCCTTTCCTTCAAACTCCCTTGGAACTCCTGCATATACTCTAAGCTTTTTAAAAGCTCTCCTTCCCCTGTTGGTTTTCCACGGGAGCATTCCCCTTATTGCCCTTCTGACTATCTCGTCGCTTCTCTTTGGGTAGAACGGACCTCTTCTCGGGTTTGTCCTGGTTCTCAGCTCGGTTCTCTGCTTGAACTTTGCAAAGATGTCCTCCCTGTTCCCCGTAATGATGGCCTTCTCGGCGTTGACTATGACGACCTCCTCGCCCTCAAGGAGCATCCTGGCAACCTTTGAAGCAAGCCTTCCAAGGATCAAACCTTCAGCGTTAATTATCCTCATAGCCATCACTCCATTATAATTACTCCACTACCCTTGGGGTTTCTCTCAATGAGCTCCTCAATCGTTATTGCCTCGCCACCAGCTTCTACTATCTTCTCTCTGGCCTTTTCACTGAACTTCCATGCCGCAACTGTAACCCTGTGCTCAAGCTTTCCTGCACCAAGGACGCTTCCCGGGACGATGACTGTGTCGCCCTCCTTTGTGTGCCTGTTTATCCTGCTGATGTTTACCTCGGCTCTCCGTCTCCTTGGCCTCTCAAGACGCCAGGCGATGTCCTTCCATATCTTTACTCCTTCCTCATTTGATTTTTTCCTGAGATAGCGAATGAGCCTTCTCAGATTAATATCAGTCGGACCTGTCCTCTTCATGAGCATTCCTCCTAAATTTCTCGCACCGAGGGACGGGGTGATCATTATGGTGCGGGGGCGGGGATTTGAACCCCGGAACCCCTACGGGACGGGACCCTGAATCCCGCGCCTTTGACCAGGCTCGGCAACCCCCGCTCAGACGGCTAATTTATGAAGCTCGTTTATAAACCTATCGCTCTTCCTCATCAGGATTTTGAGAGCTATGGACACCATTTCCTCAACAGGGAGTTCTCCATTGCTTTCTACCGTGAACACAAATGTATCCGGCACAACCTCTTCTTTTATCAGAGTTCCTCTGTAGGTATCAAATTCCCTCGGGAAATAAAAGCTCTTGTAGGTCGTTATTACAAGCTCTTCATCTGTCTCCTCAACAGGCAGTTTTCTCCTTTCTGCAAGTTTTTTGAGCTTCTTCCATTCGGGAATTTCCTTGCTGACGTGTATCCGGGTTAGATATTTGTAGTATGCATATCCCGGTTGCCATTTAGCGTGATCCTTGCCCCTGCCGAGCTTTGCATAGGCGTTGAGCGTAACCTTCTGACCTTCAGCCAGCTTGACTATGGGAATGTTGGGATTAGCTGGCGTTATATCAGGATCGTCGCTCTTCAAGTCCCCTGAATAGACCATTCCCGGCCCTTCAGATTCAAGGCTCAGGGTTACGGTATATTCATCAAGCTCAAGGGCATCAAGCTCAAACCTATCAACGGGAGTTTTCAAGGGGATCATGGCCAGTCTGTGGGCGATAATCTCATCGAAGAGTGCGGAGTCATTTTCAAAGAATTCAACTTCATCCACGGCAAATGTGGGGACATCCCCGATTATGGCCCTTCTCAGGGCGTTTGCGAATGTATGACTTACCCCCTTAAGGACAAAACGAATTGAATCCTCCCTTTTTTCGAGAATTTCAACTTCCATTTTTCTCACCAAAAAAGAAGTTTTGGAAGGGATCAGACTCTCCTGCCCCTTCTGCCGCCCTTGGGTCTTGTTCCGTCGTGCGGAATCGGTGTAACGTCCTCCACACGGCCTATCCTGAGACCAGCTCTGGCCAAAGCCCTGATGGCCGCCTGAGCACCCGGTCCTGGGGACTTGCTCTTGCTCCCTCCAGGGGCTCTAACTTTGATGTGCACCCCTGTGAATCCCTTCTCCATGGCCTCTTCAGCAGCCCTCTTTGCGGCTATCATGGCGGCATAGGGGGACGGCTCATCCCTGTCGGCCTTGACCACCATACCACCGCTCCATCTGGAAACTGTTTCGGCCCCTGTAAGGTCTGTGATGTGTATTATTGTATTGTTGTAGCTGGAGTATATGTGCGCAACTCCCCACTTCTCTCTCTTCCTGAGGTTAATCTTGGTCTGAGTGTCTTCGCTCATTGCGCCTCACCTCTAGCCTGTTCAATAACCATTCTCTCCGGGTGGCTCTCCCTTGTGAATGGAGAGTTCTTTGAGTAGGTTATGCCGCTTTCCTCCTCCTTAAGGACAAGATAGCTCGGTGATCTTACGACCTGACCTGCGACTTCTATGTGTCCGTGGACAATGAGCTGTCTTGCCTGCTTGATTGTTCTTGCAAGCCCCTTCTTGAAGACCATGGTCTGAAGTCTCCTCTCAAGGATGTCCTCAAGGGTAAGCGAGAGGACATCATCAAGGGCTGCACCCTGTGGAAGGAGACCGAGCCTCACAAGTCTCTGGAGGAGCTGTCCTCTCTCCACTTCAGCCTGTTTTCCTCTTGCCGCGAGAAGCCTTCTGGCTCTTCTTCTGAACTCCTTGAGCTGGGTTTCGTGCTTCCAGAGCTCTTTCTTGTTCTTAAGGGCATACTTCCTCATCAGAACCCTTTCGCTGTCAAGCCTCTCCTTAATCCATGGATGAGAGGGAGTCTCATACCTCTTTCTCTGCCTCTTGGGGTCTCCCATTTACATCACCTCACTTCTTTCTTCTGCTAACACCCAGCGTGGCTCCGTGCCTGAAGTTTGACCTTGTTCTCTGTCCCCTCATGGGAAGACCGAGCTCGTGTCTGATTCCTCTGTAGGCTCTTATGCGCCTGAGCCTGTTGACATCCTCACGCCATGCCATGACGAGCTTGGCCGTGATGAGGTGCTTGTCAAGGCCTGTCTCGTAGTCCTTCGGTCTATTGACTGCCCAAGCTGGAATTCCATGCTTGACTGGATTGGAAAGTATCTCCTCTATTTTCTTGACCTGATCCTCGGTTAGATAACCTGCTTTCATATAGGGGTCAATTCCTGCAACCCTGAGCACCATTGTTGCAAAGTTTATTCCTATTCCCCGTATTCCTGTGAGCGCCCATCTGAGCTGTTTATTTCCGTTTAAATCAACACCTGCTACACGCACTATGTGCCTGAAATTGTCCGTCATTACGAATACACCTCCAAAGACTCAATCCTCTGCAGGATTTTGGCGCCGGGACGGGGATTTGAACCCCGGTGGGCAGGACGCCCACGGGCTCTCAAGGCCCGCGCCATCCCAGGCTAGGCGATCCCGGCATACACTCTGTAACCAGAGCCTTTCGCCAGCTCTCTCACTTCGGCGAAGTTCTCCTCCATTAAGCCCTTAATATATTTTGCGCCCTGCTTCGTTTTAATCACGAGCTGAAGCAGGCCTTCATCGTGAAGATGCCTGGGAGCATTTATAACTATTTCCCTCAGGATTTCCTTGCCAGCATGCACTGGGGGATTTGTTATTATGCTGTGGAACTTCTCGCCTCTCACAGGCTCGTAGAGGCTCCCCCATCTCACCTCTGCGTTCTTAACGCCGTTGATTTTTAAATTTTTCTTTGCAATCTGGATGGCCCTTCTGTTCACGTCAGTCATAATGACATATCTCACAAAACGGGAAGCAGTAATGCCCACCGCCCCGTAGCCGCAGCCGAGGTCGAGGATTTTCCAGCGTTCATCAAGTATCATGCTCTCTATTAGCAGCTCTGTTCCGCGGTCGAGCTTTCCGAAGGAGAAGACTCCGCTGGCGGTTATAAACCTAAAGCGCTCTCCCCTGATCATGACCTCAATGGTCTTCGTTCTCAGCGGAACGTCCGGCTCTTCTGAGTAGTAGTGGTCCATCATTCCCTCTCCTTCCATAGTTTGGGGTACCACTCTCTCGGCATGAAGACCTTATCAACGTCAACGGCTATGCCCTTGTTCTTCGTCAGCATCTCTTGGGTATTCATCTTGGCCTTTCCGAGGGCAACTAACTCATCCTTAAGGGTCATCACCGCGACGAGGTCACCCCTCTTGATGCCCTTATTGAGCTTGACTATGCCCGGAACGGCCAGGTCGGCGCCGTGGGTAACAGCGGCAACAGCTGAATCCCTAATCCAAACTTTAGGAAGGTGCTCTACCGCCTTCTCCATTGGCTGAATTGCTTTACGGAAGTAGTCCTCTATTCCGTCCTCCTTCCAGAAGTGGTAGTAGTCGAGGAGGTCGTGGAGCGTTACCAGTGTTTCATCCTCCTTGAAGGGACCGCTTCTGGTTCTTCTTAACTCGGCCATATGAGCCCCGACTCCGAGGGCCAGACCCAGGTGGTGGATGAGCGAACGGATGTAGGTTCCTGCCTCAACCCCAACGCGGAAGAGCACGTCCTTGCCATCGATTTCCAGAATTTCAATGTAGTAAACCTTCCTCGTCCTCAGCCTTCTCTTGACCGCGCTCCTCAGCGGCGGCCTCTGGATTATCTCGCCCTCGAACTCCTTCATAACGGCCCTTATCCTCTGCTCAGGAACCTCGCCGTGGAGGTGCATTAAAGCGACGTATTCCTTTCCCGCTGGCAAAAGCGCCTGAACTACCCTCGCTGCTCTCTCCAGTGCAACCGGAAGGACACCGCTGACCTTGGGGTCGAGCGTCCCGCCGTGGCCGGCCTTACTGAGGTTGAAGAGCCGTTTAATCCACGCGACCACCTCGTGGCTTGTCGGTCCAGGTGGCTTGTCGAGGTTGATTATCCCAAACTGCATGTGCATCTCCATGGACCTCCTCTCAGGCGGGAAGCCCCACTTCGGGTTGGTCTCAGCCTTATCGTCCCTGATCAGGATCTCTCGCTTTATGTCCGCCGGAAGAATTCTTCTAACTTCGTCCCTCACCATGAGCATCACCCAATGATTGTTATGAGTATGTAAGAATCTCCAAACTTCGCTTTATAAAGTTGCTCTCAAAATTTAAGCTTGTGATCAGTGATTAAGGTTATCAAAGGATGTTAAACATAAAAAATTGTAACAGTGCGTTAAAACATGACTAAAGATACAGGGGCAGAAGCCCCTTCAGGCTAAGCTGATTCCAGCCTGCTCAAGAGCGGCTTTGACGGCATCGTCGTCAGCACCGCGTTCGATCTTGACCTTCTCCGGAAGGGGCTCAAGGTGCTTTATGTTCATCCTTCTCCTCTTCACCTTGTTCAGGCCAGCGCCTGTGACGAGGACGAAGTTCCTGTCTATGAGGTCAACGACGACAACCTTCTCTCCGGCCCTCCTTCCGGCTATAACGACTGCAAGCCTTCCAACTTCAATTGCAGGCATTTCATTCCACCTCCTTATCTTTTTCAGACCCCGTGTCGCCATCGGGGTAAAGGTGGTCGATGGCGGCCTTCACTATGCTAAAGACCCCATCGGGACCCCATTTCGAAGTATCAATTACTAAATCATAAATCGACATGTCGTCTATGTCAATGCCGTAGAGGTTTAAATACCTTTTTCTGTTCTGCTTTTCCCTCTCGGCAATCCCCATGAAGGCTTCCTCTACGGTTATGCCCTCCCTGCGGGCAACCCTTCTGGCTCTCTCCCTTATGGGCGCATCGAGCCAGATTTTCAGATCAGCCTTCTCAACCATCCATCCTGCGAGGCGGCCCTCGATGACAACGTTGCATTCTTTAGCAGCTTCAATCTGCCGCCTGTCGACTTCCCTGTCGACTTCAGGATGGAGCTCAGCATACTTCTGAAACTCCTCAAGGCTCATGCCCATCTCCTTGGCCATCTGCCTGAAGATCAGACCGGCGTATATATGCTTAAAGCCGTAGTGTCTTGCGAGATTCCTGCAGAGTGTTGTCGTCCCTGAACCTGCTAGGCCGCTGACTGTTATCACGAGGCATTCCTTTGGCATGGAAATCCCTTCAAAGAGCGGCCCTTACCTGGGCCTTTATGACCTTCCTCATGCAGCTCGGACAGAGGTTTGGATACGGCCTCTCCGGCCTCTTCTGGGTCTTTGAGAGCCTCCTAATTTCGCTCGGTCTGCCCCTTGGATAACCATTGAGAGGTTTGCCGCACATTGCGCAGTGGGCAACCTTTGGCTTCTTTCTTTCGAAGTGTATGACCGTCTTTCCTCCTGGGGTTCTAACGTATTTCTTCTTCCATGATCTTGACCTGTACATTGGTCTCATTTTCATCACCTGCTTTAGCTTTTTGCAATTCATTTTTAAATTTAACTAAGCCATGTCGAGAACTTTTCTCAGGATGTATCCTACAGCCATTGAAGTGAGTATGTACCATCCTATGTAGCCGAGCTCGCTTGCTGGAAGCCCTGAGTGATACATTTTGTGGAACCAGTCAAAGAGGAAAAAGTTGAAGGGGGCTTTAACGACTCCAACCTCGACATACCATCTCCTCAGCCAGCCGAAGAATATCCAAAATATGGGAAGTGTGAATATCATCGGTTTGAGCATCGAATCCTTCATGACCTCGTTCTGCAGTTTTAAGAGCTCCATCTGTTTTTGCTGGAGCTTTCTAATCTTTTTCTCATCTTTTGCAGCCTGGGCTGCCTTATACTCCTTCTGGAACTCTTTGCTCATCTTCTGGAGCTTCTTCATCTTTTCCTGGTCAACGAGGACGTAGTTTAGGAGTGTGAAGAATGCACCGAGTATCACCCCAGATACTGTGACCACCCAGAGGGGATGGTAGTTGAGTATCATCGGTCCAAATATCTTATCCAGAAATTCATATATTCCCTCAAGCATATTCACCCACCGCCAAGTTCAGTATTTCCACCAGCTCATTCACAGCTTCTTCAAGACCTTTATCCTCATGATTCTCAATTATCTTTATAAGTGCATTGGAATGCATGGCATAACTTATTGCAGCAGCCCTGTTTAAATCCTGGTGCCTCTCAATCTGCTCCTCGGTCTCAACGTCTCTGTCCCTCTTGAGGTCTCTCAGGCGCCTGCCGAGTATTTCGCTCGGTGTGGCTTCGATGATGACGATGAAGTTGGGATTTATGGTTTCTATAACCTCCCGAGGGAATCCAAGGAGATAGCCCGCGGGTGTTCGAATGGTTGCATGGGTATCGAGGAGGACAGGTTCCTTCTTTGCAATATCACCTATCCTCTTTGCAACCTTCATCTGAAGGGTCTTCTGAACTGTGAAGCTCAGCTTCCTCATCTCATCCCTGTGCTTTACAAGACCCAGTCGGATGGCCTCGTTGAACATCAGATCCCCAAAATTAACTAACCTGAATCTGACCCTGCTTTTTCTGAGGGCTAGCCTTGTTATCGTGCTTTTCCCGACTCCGGGAATTCCAGTTATGATGACTACAAATGGCATTGAGATCACCTAAAATGAGAGTCCCGCAATAATAAAAGAGACTTGGTTTAAAAGGTTTAAGGTAAAAGAAAAAAGCTTCAAGTGCTGAAGAATCTTCTCAATGCCGGGAACATCTCTGTTGCCTGTTCCCTCGCTATCTCCTCGTAGAATCTGTACAGTATACCGACTGTCAGCAGTATGCCCGTTCCTGTGCCGAGAGCTCCGAGAAAGTCGGCCAGCACTGCAACTATTGCCAGCGTGAATGATCCCCAGAACGTGACGTATGGGATGTATCTGTTGAGAACCCTCTCAAGAATTCTTGGATCTCTTCTGAAGCCCGGTATCTGAAGACCTGCACGCTGTAACTGCCTCGCTATGCTCTTTGCATCGAGTCCTGTCAGCTCAACCCAAAGGAAGCCGAAGATCAGCGCCCAGAATATTGTCATCAGAGCAAACACCAGTGCCCTTAGGGGATCGGCCATAACGTGGTAGATATCTCTCGGCGGGATGACGTAGGTGACAAAACCGCTCAGAGCGGCACCTGTCTGGGGGTCAAATGTGCCGAGCCATGGGTGGCCGATTCTTTCGAGCAGTCTTGCCCAGAGCTGAACGTTTGCATAGAGAGCAAAGGTGAGTATGATTGGAATGTTGCTCACATACATGAACCTGATGGGATATCTTCCTCTTACTGTGACCCTTCCATAGCTGAGCGGAATCTCGACGCGCATGCTCTCAAGATAGACAACTATAAGGAAAACGACGATTGTCGCCAGCAAATCCATCATGTCGGGCATGCTTCCCCTGTAGAGGGCTCCTGTGATGTCGCCGTGGAGCAGGTGCTGTATGAAAGCTGGAACCGCACCGATTATGGCGGGGCCTCCTGTAACAGGGTCAATATAGCTCTGTGTTGTTAATGGATTCAGAGATTTTACAATGACCTGCTGGGAAACACCTGCGGCAATGAAAAGGCTGATACCACTACCTATTCCCCACTTGCTGACGAGTTCGTCCATTATCATCAGAACAACTCCGCCGAGGGCGAGCTGAATCACTAGGAGTATCTTAATGTTCATTGCAGGATTTCCGAATGCGCCTGCAAAGACGTATATCGCCGCCTCAAAGAAGCACATGAATATTGAGAATAGCTTCTGTGCCGCCTGATAAAACTTCCTGTCATCGGGATTTGACATATCAAGCCTGACTATCTCAGAACCAACGAGGAGCTGCATGATAATACCCGCGGTGACGAGCGGACCTATCCCAAGGGTTAGAACCGTTCCGCTTCTACCTGCAAGGACAAATCTCAGGGTGGCAAAATAATCCTGGACGTTGGGTGGAACGCCGTAAAGGGGGATTTCAGCAAGTATGAAATACAGCAGAAGGACAATCCCTGTCCATATGAACTTTTCCTTGAGAGCTACATGTTTTTTGGGTCTCTCAATCTCTGGAAACCATCTCTCAATAGCGAAAGTTAAATCCCTCAGTTTTCCCATGAGCAACACCTTTGCGGATTTTATAAATTAAAGGGGGGAATCAGGCAAATAAAACTTCTCCCCCGGCTTCGGCAATCTTCTCCTGAGCCTTGGGAGAGACATAGCGGGCTTTGATTACCAGAGGTCTTGTGAGCTTCCCTGCACCGAGAACCTTATCAATGCCGAGCTGTGTTGTGTCGAGGATTATCTTTCCCTCTTCCTCGTATGCAATTCCCATGGCCATGAAGTCATCGAGGTTCTCCTCAATGTCCCTGAGGTTTATGACCGCTGGAATCCACTGAACTGCTTTAGGTCTGTGGAAGCCGCGCTTGCCGAGGTGATCAGGCGCATACTTGATTACCCATGTCCACTTTGTGTTCTTCCTCTTTCCTGTTCCTGCCATTCCCCTTCCACCTTTGTGGCCGCCGCCACGGTGCTTTTTCTTGCAGCCCCATCCGTGAGTGTGACTTCCGCGGAGCTTTCTCACCTTTTTCTTTCTCCTAATCATCTCTCCCACCTCAGAGCATCTTCTCAATAAGTTCGTTTATTGCCTCTCCTCTGTAGCCCAGAACACCGCCTTCCTTGAATGTCCTCTTTCTGCTGCCCTTGAAGCCTCCTTTCGGGGGGTGGAGCCTGAAGACAGGTTTGAGGTCAGGTAAATCGCTGAGCTTCATTTCTCCCTTAACAACCTTTTCGGCAAATTCCTCAATGCTCATGCCGAGCTTCTCCTGGACGTATTCATCAGTGACCTTCCTGTTGCCCTTCAGCATTCCCCTCTTCCTTATAAGTTTGGCCAGTGTTTCAGCGCTGAGCTCTCCCCAGGTTATATAGTCCTTAACCTTGTGAATCATGCCGCTGTATGTGGGGTTTTCGTCGACTATAACGAGGTGGTTGGCTTTGTGAAGGCGGAGCATTGAGAGGGTATCCCTGACAGGCTTCTTCACGCCAACCCTTCCCCTAATTCTAATAACCGCGAGTTTTGCCATTCCTGCTCACCTCACTCCAGCTCAAAGTTGGCTGACATCTCTCTTCCAACGATGATGCCATATTTCTCGACCATATCTGGCTGCACGGCAACTCTGTTCGTATTGTAAAGCGCCTCGAAGACGGCCTTTGCGAAGTTGACTGTGGTTCTTGTTTCACCGAGTGTCTGAGACCACACGTCTTTAACGCCTGCCAGTGCCAGTATCTTCTTGCCGACGTCACCTATGACCAGTCCAAGGCCTCTCGGCCCCGGCATGAGTCTGACTTTAACGCTTCCCTCTTTTCCTTCAACGGCAAACGGAATTGAGTGCGGTCTTCTGCAGCGGCACTCCCAGCTTCCACAGCCGCGCTTGATTTCGATGATGTTCATCTTGGCGTAGTTTATGGCTTTTCTGATTGCTATTCCCACTTCTCTCCCATGTCCGATTCCCAGTCCAACGTATCCATCCCTGTTGCCAACTGCCGCCAAAACACGGAAGCGTATGCGCCTGCCGCTGTCAGTCATCCTGACGGTTAAGGCTATGTCGAGTATCTCTTGGTTCTCTCTCATATTGACCTCCGGAAGGAGGACGTCGACGATCTCGGGCTCCTTAATCTGATAGCCCTTCCTGAATATCTCATGAATGTCGGTTATCTGACCCTCTTTGACGAGCATGCCGAGCTTTGTCCTCGGCTGCCACTCTTCCAAAACCCTCTGAGCCATTTCCCTTGGATCGCTCATTCTCTCGCCCCCTCAAATTTTTCCACTATTCTCGCTTTGACCTCCTCAAAGTGCTCGGGGAGTTTCTCTGGTTCAAGCCCTTTAACCAGGTAGCCGCTGAACTGCTTTCTGTATTTCTCTTCGTCCTCCTCCTTAAGAGCCTTGGCATAGTTTGCCACATGCTCGCCGGTGATCCTGTAGTCCTCGGGGTAAATCTCCTCGCTGTGCGGGACGTTTAAACCAGCGTCAACTGCACCCTTAAGGACGGCGAATATGCTTGAGCCCTTTGTCGGTGGGTGCAAACCAATGTCGAGGATTGCTTCTTCAATGCCTGCCTTTTTGGCTTTGTAGCCTATGAGCAGACCGAGAAGGTATGCACTCGGGGTGTTGCCTCCGTGACCCTTCCAGCCGAAGTCCCTCATGAGCTCCTTTGTATGGGCTGAGACAACTGTTTTATCGCCATTTGGATCGTACAGCACGATCTGAGCTACATGATGATTGAGGCTCTTTCTCACAACAAGTCTGGGCTTGCCGGATTTGAGCAGCGCTAAGCGCTTGTGATAGTTAGTCTTACCCTCCCTTCTTCTTCTGAACGGAACCCTATATCTCGGTCCATGTGCCATCTTTCTCACCTCACTTCTTTAATATTCCTCTCTCCTCCATGAAGAGGTAGAGCTGTCTCTTGTTCTTGAACTGGCCACCTTTGGCCCTTATGTAAAGCATCCTGTAGGTGTGCTCATCTATCTTTTTCTCGGCCTTGAGCTTCCTGAGTTCCTTTCTCAATGCTCTGATCGTCATCATCCATTTCTCTTTCCTACCCATTCTTGCTGTTTTCTTGCCTTTTCTGCTTCCCTGACCTCTGTGACGTCCTTTCTTTCTTGCCTCTTTCCTGAGTTTGGCTCTGTATGAGCTCTGTCCCTTAATCGGCTTCTTCTTTATAACGCCGTCGTTGATGAGTCTCCTTATGTCCTCCCTCGTGATGGCCGAAGTAACATCTTCAATTCTCTCAGGATCGATCCAGACCCTGTTCTCCCCGCATTTTAAAAGCTCAGCAGCTACCCTTCTTTGCATCCGGAGCATAATCTTCACCTCGCGTTAAGGACTTTAATTCCAAGCTCCTTTGCTCTCTCAACTATAAGTTCTCTCTTTCTTGAGCCGACTGTGCCCGCTATCCTCGCTGCCTGCCTTGTGGGGTCGATCGCTTCAAGTTCCCTGATGTTGTGGACGAGAACTTCCTCGTAGCCGCTCGGGTGGAGTCCCCTGACAGCTTTAGGTGAGCTCCAGCCTATACTCGGTGATCTGGCTTTGCCTTTCCTCTTAAGCCTGAGCTTGCTGTCAATTCCCTTTGGCCTGCGCCACTTCGGGTTGTTCTTGAACTTTGGATAGCGCCACCATTCCTGCCTTAAAAATCTAGGCTTCTTCCTCTTGAGATTTGCCCTTATTCTCAGGAGTCTCGCTTTCTCATTCATTTCTCACACCTCAGAACTTTATCGGCTTACCAGCTTTTTCAACTATGTAAATTCCGTCCTGGAAGACTCTCCTATCCCATTTGTTTATCTTTGTGGCCTGCTCTATGTTTGCCGCAGTCTGGCCTGCTTTTTCCTTATCAATGCTCTCGACGACTATCTCCTGTCCCATGACCTTTACAGTAACTCCTGGAAGGATTTTTGCCTTTCTCGGGTTCTTCTCACCGAGGAAGTTCTCTATGATGACCTCATCCCCCTGAACCTTAACGGTCATGGGAAAGTGGCTGTAGAGAACTTTAAGCCTGTATGTGAAGCCCTCGGTGACGCCCCTTATCATGTTGGCTATGTGGGCTTTGAATGTCCTCGCTATCGCTATGTCCCTTCTCCTCGGGAACTCCTTGAAGACGATAATCTTCCCGTCTTCGGTGAAGATACGAACGCCAGGATACCTGAGCTCCCTCTCAAGCTCTCCTTTTGGACCTCTGACCTTAATGAGATTTCCTTCAATCGTAACCTCAACCCCTTCTGGAATTTCAACCTCTTCCCTTACCCACGCGTCGATTGGCATCTCTCTCCCTCCGTTAGTAGACGTATGCTATAAGCCTTCCACCAATCCCCTTCTCTCTGGCCTCTTTGTGCGTCATGACACCCTGTGATGTTGAAACGATGAGGATACCGAACTCAAAGGCGGGTAAGAATCTCTTTTCCCATGCCTCATATTCTCTGGCTTTTACCGGGAATCTCGGCTTTATTGCTCCTGCTTTATTGACTTTACCCACCAGCTGAACCCTGTAAATCCCTGCCCTTCCGTCGTCTATGAATTCAAACTCACCTATATACCCGTTCTCCTGCATAACCCTGAGAACCTCACCTATAAGCTTTGAGGCGGGTTTCAGGTAAACCTCTTTCTTTCCAACTTTCTCGCTGTTTGAGATATGTGATAAGGCATTTGCCAATGGATCAAGTAAAGTCATCTTTCCTCACCTCACTCGTACTTCTTAAAGCCCAGCTTGGGGGCTATCTCTCTAAAGCAGTGTCTGCACAGCATCAATCCATGGATTCTAATGACCGGACCGTACTGGCCGCAGCGCATGCATCTCCTCGCACCCTTACCAAACTTTCTTGGCTTTCTTTTGTTATAATCAGCCTTCGCCATCATAATCCCTCCACGACGGCGTTAAACTCTTCCTGAACGAAAACTATTCCCTCATCCTTTGTTAACTTGTGTCTGTTCGGTATCTTCTTCCTGTGTCTCTTTCTCCTGGCTACCCTGAAGCCCGGTCTCTCAAGGGTCACGCAAACATCCATACCAAAGATTCCTATCTCGGGGTCGTATTCAACGCCTGGGATGTTTATGTGCTCCTGAATTCCAAAGCAGAAGTTGCCGTGCTCGTCGAAGTTTCCGGCTTTGAGTTTGTTATCCACAGCGGCCAGAAGCCTTTTGAGCATTTCTTCAGCCTTTTTTCCCCTGAGGGTTACCTTAACCGCTATGGGTTCCCCTCTCCTGATTCCAAAGTCTTTATTTGTCTGCTTTGCCCGTCTCCTTATGGGTTTCTGACCAACAAGACCCTCAAGCATCTTCTCAGCCTTAGTCAAGCGCTCTCCACTCTCACCAACACCAATGTTGATTGTAACTTTGGCTATCCTTGGTTTCCTCATCGGATGAGCTTCCCAATCTGCTAAGATTGCCTCTCTATTCATCTCTTCTCACCTCATGGAAGTGAAATCTCTGGCTTTTCCTTTCCAACAACAAAGGCGTATTCCTTAAGCGTATCAAAGAGTTCTCCTTCGCTGTCTTCAATTGTAACCACATCTGGCCAGCCGCCTGGGAACTGCCTGACCTCAACGATTTTGCCTGTCCTTGCAACGTTCTTACCCTGAACAACAAACACCTGTGCTCCAATTTCAAATGGAATGATCTCTATAATCTCCTTCTCCGGAACCTTCATGAGAACTGTGTAAGCTGTTTTGAACCTGTCTTTAGTCTCATCCGCAAGCGAGCTGAGTTTAACAAGATAGTTTGTCCCGTCGTGGAAGTTAAGTTGCAGATTCCCGCCCTTGACCATCCTCTTGTTGCTTATTCTGAGCGGCTTGATATTTGCCTCTTTGTCGGTTATCGGGTGGAGTATGAGCTTTCCAATCCTGTTTGGAAGAACCCTGTAGTGTTCTCCGGTCTCGGGGATCGAGATAACATCCATAATCCCAACAGGGAATTTGTAGTCCTTCCTTGGAACGCCATCCACCAGAACTTTGCCCTCGTTGAGTATCTTTCTGGCCTCTCTTGCCGTTTTGGCATAGCCGAGATAGTCCCTGACTATGTAGAGCAGCGGGATTGAAGTTCTCATGCTGTGCGGTCCGGGTCTGGGCCTGACGGCCCATTTATACCTCTTGCGCTCGATATACCACTGAGTTGGAGCACTCAACCTCTTCAAGTGCCTCTTAGCACCTTTCCTCGCCATGTTTATGCCCTCCTATTAATTATCTTCTCCCTTCTCTCATCCTCAAGGTTCAGCTCAACAATAACAACGTTTGACGGGTGGAGCGGATAGAAGACCTCTGTACCATCTACCTTCTTCTGGGTAACTCCCTCAACGTGTATCCTGTATTTCTTGAGGTCCACTTCAGTGACCTTTCCTTCTGTCCCCTTGAAATCCCCTCTAACGACCTTAACCTTGTCCCCTTTTCTGATTGGCAGGTTTCTGATGCCGTACTTCTGCCTTAGTTCAGTTGAAAGGGGAGCGCTCATTATCTTCTGCCTGAGGTGAAGGGGAGCATTATACAAAAACTTCCTCTGCTTTCCGGGCTTTCTCGTTTTCAGTTCCATTTTTCTCACCTCACAATACTATGCTCGCTATGCTGCCAAGCCTAACCCACTTTTCAGCAGCTTCTCTCGCTATGGCACCTCTGATTTCAGTTCCCCTCGGAACACCTTCGGGAGTGACTATTGCAGCAGCATTGTCCTCAAACTTAACGCGCATGCCGTCGAGTCTTCTGTATTCCTTTCTCTGCCTGACTATCACTGCCCTGACAACCTGATGCCTTATGTCAGGCCTTCCCTTCTTGACCGTGGCAATAACCATGTCTCCGACGCCGGCCGAAGCGAGCCTTCTCCTCGTCCCTTTGTAGCCAACAACGCCTATTATCTGGATGACCTTGGCACCGCTGTTGTCGGCGACTTTGAGGTAAGCTCCTATCGGCAGGGCTCTCGTCGGCCTTACTGGACTTACACCCCTCGTTGCACCAGCACCCTTCTTCGCCATCTGAATCACCTCTCCCCAGCTTTCTGTGTTATGGCAACAACAACAAAGCTCTTTGTCTTGCTGAGCGGCCTTGTCTCGGCGACAATGACCCTATCACCGGGCTTTGCGGCAATGCATGGGGGGTTGTGTGCATGCACTGTGCTTCTCCTGAGTTCATACCTCTCATATTTTTTGAGATAGTGGTAGTGTTGCCTCGCAACTGTTACGGTTCTCCTCGGCTTATCGCTGACAACGACTCCCTCGAACACCCTGCCATGAATCTTAACGTGCCCATGCCACGGGCAGTAGGGGTCATCACACTTCTCAGCAGGAGGCTGAATCTTCAATCCGATGTCTCTCATCTTCTCCACCTCTTTTTCAATCTCATCTCGGGTCTTCCAATCAAATCCTTTCCATGGATTCGTATTCTTTTATCGCCAGCTTCAACCTCAATTTCAACAACGCTCTTGGGAATTATCCAGACCCTTTCTCCCACCATCGTGAGGGTGTTTTTCGTCTCATCGATGATGTGGCCTTCGATGCCAACCAGCTCTGGATGAGATGCCCTTATAATCTTTGCTTTCAGGCCTATTAGTTCGTGCCAGACGATGCTCTTCTCCGTTACTCTTACTCGATTTCTATTAAGTCCTCTGAAAATCCAAGGCTTGCCAGCAAGTGCTTGACCTTTTCTCTGTGATCTCCCTGCAGTTCTATTCTTCCTTTTTTTACCGTTCCGCCGCATGCCAGTTTCGCCTTCAGCTTTTTTGCAATGCCTTCAAGGTCAAATTCCTTCTCGTCTATCCCTTCAATTATTGTCTTGAGCTTTCCATAACGGGCCTTTTCAATATAGACCCTAATCCTCTGCTGCTCTTTCAGCACCTCTTTAAAGAGCATCTCATCCAGCGGGTTCACAATCCTCGGCACCAAACATCACCTTTTCTCCCTAAGCTTCTCCTTCTTTATGGTTATAAGGCGCGCGATGTCGCGCCTTAAATCGCGGATGACCATGGGGTTCTCAAGGGAAGTCCCCATGGTGAGCATGCCCCTCTCCTTGGCAAGTTCGAGGCGGAGTTCCCTGATCTTCTCCTCGATTTCTTCCAGGCTCATCTCTCTAATCTCACTGGGCTTCATTGTGTGCTCACCTCGGCAACCTCTTCTTCAACCGGCTTCTCAACAACCTCAATCTCGTCAGGAAGTTTGGCCTCCGGGGGCATTATTGATACTTTCACGCCTATAACACCAAGCTTGAGCAGCGCCTGAGCATAGCCCTTGCTGACGAGGGTCTCAGCCGGGTTCCCGACTTTTGCAAGATAACCCTGATAGAAGCGCACGCTCTTGGCTCTTTCGCCGGTGAGCTTTCCGCTCAGCCGAATCTCAACGCCCCTTGCCCCGTTCCTCATTATAGCCCTTATAGCTGCATAGGCGGCGCGCCTGAAGTGGACGCCCCTCTCCAGCGCCTGGGCGAGTCTTACTGCCTGAACCTTGGCATTGAGGTAGGGGTTTTTAATTTCCTCAACTTCAATCTGGGGGTTCTCAAGGCTGAACTGCCTCTCAAGGGTTCTTGTGAGCTCTCTGATTCTTCTGCCTCCTCTGCCGATTACATAGCCCGGATTTGCGGCGAATATGACAACCTTCGTGCCTAGAGGAGTCTTCTTTATGTCGAGACCTCCGTAGCCGGCCCTTCTGAGTTCTTTTTCAAGGAACTCATCGATGAGCATTTCCTTGACGGATTCTTTAATGAAATATCTCTCAATAGCCATGGGTTCACCTCCTTACCTCTTCAACCACTATCTCTATGTGGGTCGTTTGCTGGTTGAACGGTGTCGCTCTCCCAAAGGCCTTGGGTATGTATCCCCTGAGAACAGGGCCTTTCTGAGCTGCTGCATGTATGATGCGGAGCCTGTCGGGATCAAGACCCTTCTGCTCGGCGTTGTTCTTGGCGTTGAGGAGCACCTTCTTAACCGCTTTTGCCACCTTGACCGGGTAGCGACCGGGACCGAAGCCCCTGCCCGGCTTGTGCCCCTGACTGTCGTTAAAGCGCCTGAGGGGAACCGGTCTCTTGAGGGCTATGACGTCATCGAGGTATTTGAGGGCATCGTTGAGCATCATTCCCTTGAGTTCCCTGCAGAGTTCAACTGAGAACTTCGGTGAAATTCTCAGATCCCTCCCGCTTGCTCTCGCCATCTTCTCTGGATCATAATTTTGGAAAGAGTAGGAAAACTTGGCCATTCACACCACCTCACTTGATTGCAACGAACATTGATGACCTTGTGGCACCAACACCCGGTGAGCCATGCTGGACAATCTTCCTCGTGAGTGCAAACTCTCCAAGATAGTGGCCTATCATCTCGGGCTTTATCTCAAGCGCAACGAACTCCTTACCGTTGTGGACATGGATTGTCATCCCGACCATTTCAGGGAGAATTACCATGTCCCTGCTGTGCGTCCTTATGGGCTTCTTGTACTTGCCCCTCTTGGCAAGCCTTATCTTTCTGAGGAGCTTCTTCTGCTCCGGGCTGAGACCTCTCTTAAGTGAGCGCCTCTGCCTGCTCGGAAGGAGCTTTGCAAAGTCCTCAAGTGACATGTTCAAGAGCTCATCGAGCGTGTAGCCCCTATACTTAAACTCCCTTCTTCTCGCCATCTTCATCACTTCCTCCTGCCAGTTCTTCTCGCCGCTATGTGGCCGACCTTCTGACCTGGGGCGGCTCTCCTTGAAACCGTGCTCGGTCTGCCTATGTGGTGCTCCTTACCACCATGCGGATGGTTGACAGCGTTCATCTTGACACCCCTCGGCTTCGGCCAGAATCTGTTTCTGGCCTTGGCGATGTAGTATGCCTTTCCTGCCTTGACGATGGGCTTCTCAAGCCTGCCGCCGCCCGCTACAACTCCTATCGTTGCCCTGCACATCGGGTTGAACTGCTTGAGCTCGCCGCTCGGGAGCTGAACTATGACCTTATCCTTCTCCCTGCTGACGACGAGGGCGTATGCACCTCCAGCCCTCACGAACTTTCCGCCATCTCCCGGAGCCGCTTCGATGTCATAGACATATGAACCCTCCGGAATCATTGCCAGCGGAAGGGTGTTGCCGATCTTTATCGGGGCGTTCGGGCCTATGGCTATCTCTTCGCCGACAAGTATGCCTTCTGGAGCTATTATAAGCTTCTCAAAGCCCTCGAATTTGACCCTTGCGACAGGTGCTGTCCTCCCGGGGTCATGGAGTATCTCCACAACCCTTCCGACAATGGTCTTCTCCTTCGTCATGTTCAGGGGCACGTATTTGACCCTTCCCCTGTATCTGTGAGATGGAACCCTAAATGTGGTTGTCCCCTTTCCTCTCCTCTGTTGAATCAAACTCTTACCCATTCTCACTCACCTCAGAACAATCCTATCCTTGCGGCAATTTCACTTGCGTTGTATTCGGGAGCGAGCTTAACATAGGCCTTCTTCTCTCCCCTCATAGTGACTACCACGTTGACCTTTGCAACCTTAACGCTGTATATCTCCTCAACGGCCCTCTTTATGTCGCTTTTTGTGGCCCTTCTGTCAACTATGAATGTGAGCTTGTTCTCGGTCTCAATGAGCGAAACTGCCTTTTCCGTTACCACCGGCCTGACAATAACCCTGTACGGATCCATCTTCCTCACCCGTAAATCTCCCTAAGTTTTTCAACAGCGCTCTTTGTCCAGATTGTCAATCTGCCCGGGTGCGTTCCAGGAGCGAGGAGCTCAACTCCAAGGTTGTCAACTGTAACCACATCAACGCCCGGGTGGTTTCTCGCACCCTGTATGATTCCTTCGTTCTTTGCAACCACGATGAGCGGCCCCTTTGCCTTCTTGTATTTCCTTCCCCTCATCTTTCCTTTTCCTGCCCTTATTTTGGTGTTCCTCTTGGCCCTCTCTATGTCGTCCCATATGCCGAGCTTCTTGAATATCTCCCTTGTCTGGGCTGTTTTGAATACCTTCTCAAGCTCGTCATCAACCACGAGTGGAACCTGAAGGACGTTGTCTATCGCATGCCCCCTTGCCTTAACGAGGTCGTAGTTTGCCGTTGCTGCTATTGCACTCATGAGGGCAAGCCTCTTCTCCTTCTTGTTTATGCCCTCCCAGACAATCTTCTCGACCTTGGGCGGGTGGGTTCTTCTTCCACCGACGGCGAAGGGGACGAATGCGGCAAACCTCGGTGAGGTCTTTATCCTTTCAACCCTTGCCATTCCGTGGCCCTTTCCTATGTTCTCCGTGACCCTTCTCTTTCCAGCGAGCGGATCCCTGCCCTGCGGCTGTATCCTGTGCGTCCATGAAGCGATGACAGCCCTTCTGATAAGGTCGGGCCTGAAAGGAGTGCTGAAGACCCTGGGGAGCTCTATCTCCTCAACGGGCTCGCCTTCGAGATTGAAAACCTTAACCTTCATCTATCTCACCTCACTGCTTTGACTCCCTACTAATGTACGTGATCTGAACCTTTTCGACAGGTGGCCTCTTTGCTGGCGGCCTTATAGCGGGCCTGACCCTGATTATCCTCTTTATTGCTCCCGGAACGGTTCCCTGAATGAGGAGGAAATCGCTCCTGATGATTCCGTAGTGCGGGAAGCCGCCCTTCGGGGTAATCTCCACCTCATGCTTCTCGTCGAGCTTGAGTCTGCCGTTCTCACCTATCGCTATGAGCCTCTTGTTGAACTCTGTCCTGTGATGGAAGCCCATCTGACCGGCCAGCGGAACCGTCCACATGACCCTGGTCGGGTGCCAGGGACCGAGGTTACCGATGTGTCTGGCCTTCCCTGCGCGCTGGGCCTTGTGGAACTGTATCTTGACGCCCCATCTCTTGACCGGGCCCTGGGTTCCCTTGCCCTTGGTGACCGCTATGACGTCGAGAAGCTCCCCTTCCTTGAGAACCTCGCTTGCGCGGAGCTCCTTGCCGATCTTCTCCTTCAGGTATGCAAATTTTTCTTCAACGCCGTTTCCACCGAGGGCATACTCCATGACTTCGGGCTTCTTCTTGAGCTTTATGAGCCTCGGCTGGGTGTGAACCAGAGCCCTGACCTCAACGATTTCGCCGTTTTTAACCATGTCCTCAAGCTGGCCGAGCTTCTCCTTGAAGGTCTCCTCGTTGTAGTTCTTCGGGAGAGTTTTTATTCTCCTCTTCAGGTCTTCGCTGAGGTTCGGTGCCCACACCTCTGTGGCTGTCTCAAGTCCGAGGTAGCCCTGCCTGTAGGCCCTGATACCGTAGACAAAGAGTGGCGGAACCTCAATCACTGTAACGGGCATGAATATTTCCTTGCCCTTGGTGAGGCCCGGTCTGTCGTCAATCATCAGTATGTGGGTCATTCCTGCCTTGTATCCAGCAAAGCCTAAGAGCCTGACTTCACTGTCCTGCGGCCACTTCTTGATCCTCGGGACTACGCTTTTAGCCCTCTTTCTCGGGGAATACGCCAGTGAACCTCTTCTTGGTCTGTGTATTTTTCCCATTTCAATCCCTCCTTATGAAATTAAACACCGCCAGAGTGGCCAAGACGGCCTCCTCCGTCCTTACAGTTTTCGTCTTCTGATTTGGAAGTGTGTTGAGGATTAAATCAAAGGGATAATCCTCATGATAGTCTCTCAGGGTCTCCATCACGCCTCTCCTTGGAGACCCGAACACGAAACCTACATTCCCCTCAAGTCCGGGGAGATTCACATACCTGACATCCTCACCCCTGCGTGAGGTGGCAATCGCCAAATCCAGCCCTGCCTTTTTAAGTGTTTTTGCCAGTGTCTTCCTCGTCAGGTGAACCCTGTATCCCCAGTATTCATCGGGCTTATCCTGAACCACTCTGAGGGGATTCAGCGACACTATTCTGAATGTGCCACGCCCTTCAATCTCACCCTCGACCATCGCGACCTCATCGAGGCCTATATCTGCATAGTACCTCCTGCCCTTCCTGAAGGCAAAGCCCTCCCTGAGCTCCCCAACCCTCGGCTTGGACTTCAGCTTGTGGTGGGGCGTCCTCAGAGGGGGTATAACTCCCACGTGCCTCAGCTCAGGCATCAGGGGAAAAAGCCTCTTGCGGAGATACTGAGGGGTTTCTGCATATTCAAGGATTGTTTTGATGAACCTGCCATCTTTACCGCCGGCCCTGTAAATCCAGATGTGCTCGACGCCGAAGATTGCACATGCCCTTGCTATCTGTCCGACCTTGTAAGTCCGGATTTTAGGGTCATCGGTTTCTTCGAGGAGCGAATCCGGAATGAAGATGTGCCATGCCATTTTGGGTCATCCTTCCGCCTAAAGCTGAGTGGGAGTTAAAGAAGACTATTTAAAAGGCTTTCGAACCCTGCAACCCTTTTTTGAGTTGGGAAGCATGAAACTTTTTTGCAATCAGCCCTTTGCCTCGAAAAGCACTGGCAGAAAGATTGGCGTGCAATGTAATAAGGGTCTCCACTTAAATCTGCTCCAGAACAGACTTAACTCCTTTTACGAGCCTTTCGAAAAGGGAAAATAACGAAAATTCTGCCATTCGATTTTCAGAGCTTAATCGGCGCCCCAAAGGCCCTATCGCCTGCATCTCCAAGACCCGGCAGTATGTAGCCGTGGTCGTTAAGCTCCCTGTCTATCGCAGCAACGAACATCTCGACCTCAGGATGCCTCTCCTTTATCCTGCCTATCCCCTCTGGAGCCGCTAAAACGCCGACTATCACGTAGCGCTTGGCCTTTCCATACTTCCCCACTTCATCGAGGACTTTGATAAGCGTTGAGCCTGTCGCTATCATGGGATCGGCTATAATAACCGTATCTTCGGGCTTTATCTGGGGCACCTTGACGTATTTCATCTCTATCTCGAACTTCGGGGCCTTTCCGCGCGATGCCGAGACTATGCCGACGCGTGCATGATCAAGAACCTTTATGAGCCCTTCCATGAGCGGAATTGCGGCACGGAGAACGGTTATTATAACGACGTTGCGTCTGTCCTTTACAATGATTCCCTCGGTTTCTTCGAGTGGAGTCCTGATGGGAACCCTCTCTACATCCATTGTTTTGGTTATCTCGTATGCCATATACCTCCCGAGTTTGACGAGGCCCTTTCTGAATGCAATGGGCCCTGTTTTTTCATTGCGGAGCTCTGTCAGAATCTCCATGATGAAAGGGCTGTCCTCGAATGAATAGACACCTTCCCAGCGTTTGTCCCTCTTCATGCTCTCACCAGCAGAGGATTAGGGGAGGGGTTTATTAGCCTTCCGGCTGTCTATTCTGAGCATTGATGCATCATGTTTTTGCCTTTTCCCCGATTATGCGCCTCATCCAGCTCCCCCTCATGAACCACGCCAGTGCCACCACCGCCGCGATGAAGTTGCTCATGCCCATACCGAAGAAGACTCCCTTGCTCGTGTATCCGAACAGCTCTGCCAGAGGTATTCTGACAGCAAACTCATGCCCGAGGATGGAAGATGCGGAGACTAGTGCAGGGATGTAGCCGAACGCATAGCTGAGAGGTATCCTGAGCCCCCAGAGGCGGAGTATTCCAAGGAGCATGCTTTTCTTTGTGTGCCCGGCCGAGCTGAAGGTTCTGTTCACGACTATGAATATGCCGTTAAAGAAGGGAACCGAAATAAGGAAGTATTTCAGAACGACATCGCTCTCCCTGATTACGGCGGGGTCGTTGAGGAACACCCTGAATATTGGCACGCGGAGTATTCCGATTATGAGGATGGCAAAGCTCGCTATGGCAAAGTTGACGATCATTGTTCTCTCCGCTATCGTTTTTGCTCTCTCGTAGTTCTCAGCCCCCACATTTTGGGCTATCATCGTCCCCATTGCCATGCTTATGCCCCTTGAGATGCTCGTCAGGAAGTTCACGAGGCGGGTTGTTATCACATAGGCGGCGTAGGTGACATCGCCGAAGCCGAAGATTATCCTCGTGAGGATGACGAATCCGAAGCTGTTGGCTGACTGGCCTATGCTCGATGGAAGCCCCACTCTGAAAATCTTCTTGTAGAACTCCAAATCCGGTTTAAGGTTCTCGAGACTCAGGCTTAGCCCAACTCTATTTGAGAACAGCAGGTAAAGGCCTATCAAGGCTCCCACAGAATTTGCAAAGACCGTCGCGAGCGCCGCCCCGGCAACACCAAGCTTTGGAAATCCAATCCAGCCGAAGATAAGCAGGGGGTCGAGCACTATGTTTATTGCCACCGTGAGGAGGGTTATCTTTACAGGCGTTTTTGTGTCCCCTGCCGCCCTCATCAGAGCAGAGAATGCCATGAACGTAAAGGAGAAGGGGATTCCGAGGAAGATTATCGTCGCGTATGTTAGCGAGTATGGATAGACGTTCTCGCTCACCTTCATGAAATGGAGTGCATAAGGCAGAAGGAGCACACCAATTACAGCTGTTGCTGTTGCGAAAAACAGCATTAGGGAGTAGAGTGCGCCGGCCGAGCGGTTTGCTTTTTCATACTCCTCGGCACCGATATACTGCCCCACGAAGGCGAAGCCTGCAGTTGTGAAGCCCATGCCGAGAGCCATGAGAGTTCCTATTATCGGCCATGTTGTTCCGGGGGCGGATAAAGCTTCCCTGCCGAGCTTGCCGAGCCAGAATGTGTCCGTGATGTTGTAGACAACCTGCACTAGGTTGTTGATTATGAGGGGGCCCGCTAAAACGAGGAGCGTCTTCTCAATCGGGCCTGTGAGTATCTCCCTGCGCATTCTCTGGATTTTATTGTTGTTCATGGGCATCGCTAAAACGCCTATCGAAACGGAACTATAAAAGCTTTAGGATGGATAAATGAGCCACGCCTAAACCCCGAACAGCAGTTCTGGTATGTCCTTAACCCTCTCATCTGTGTAGTTTATGAAGGCCTTGAGGAGGCGATAGATCTCGAAGAGCCTTTCCTCTTTCCCATCCCTCGGTTTTTCTCCTCTATCAGTGCGGGAGAAGGCATCCACAACGTCAAAGCGCTCCGCGAGGCGGAAAGGGAGCGGACGAACATTGCCCGCATCACCTTACCCTTTTGCAGTCATAGATTGCTTCAGTTACTTGTGACACATACTCTCTACTACAAAGCCTCTATGTCATAATTGTGGCGATTACAATCATGGAAAGGATGTTCGAAGGATCTTGGGGATTTTTTAGTATTTCATCTAGTATAGCAATGACATGTTCTAAAGTCTTCTTTTTGATTTTTTCAGACTCCTTAACGTCTTTGAGCTTAGATAGGAGCTCTTTTTTGCAGATTTCGGTGTTTTTGAGGAACTCATCGTGATCTCCATTGCTTAGAGGATAAAGTAACCTATCTCCGATATATCTCAATACATTATGTATATCAGGTCTTCCGTCTATTCTAACCTTTTTGTGGAGCATGTTTGAGATCTCGAAATGAACGCTCCTACAAAGATCTATGAGTGTCTTTTTACCAGAGACATATTCTGAAATTTCGAGAAGCAAGTGGACTTTATTGTGAATGTGAAGGTTCATCTGTTCCATTTGATTTCCAAGCACCATGTTGTAGTATTCTTTTAGAAGAGTAACATTCTTATTAAACGCCTCATAGTCATGCTCTAATATCGACAGCATGCTAATGTACAGGTAATAAAGCATATTATCTAGGGGGGTTACATAAATACCCTTGGAAGCAACATACTTGCCAAAATATTGTTCAGCTACACTATAATTCCCAGTGAGCATTGAAATTACACCCAAAGTAAGGTTTGAGACTAGTGGTCTATGCTTCCATCCATTTTTCTCTAATATCTCCAGAGCCATTTTTAGTGCTGTAATTGACTCGTCCAATAGCCCCTTTTTCATATAAATCAGAGACTTTGTGTAGAGCACATATGAAAATTCAACCTCTTCAAGTTGACTATCACCTTTAAAAAGCATCTCGGCCTTTTCTAAGAATCTCCAAGCTTTATCAGAGTCTGACTCCACCCTAAGTAAGTAATAAGAATATGTTCTGTAAAATCGCATACCTAAATATCCCCTGTATTTCTGTGCTAATTTTTTGCCAACTCTTATGAGTTCATCGTTATTCATTTTGATTTGAGCGTCTGCTAATGTCTCTATGTATTTTGATATCGCTCTGAGTTTTTCTTTCTCGTTATTCAATCCAGAGCATACACTAATGGCTTCTTTGCAGAGGACAACGGCATCTGTGAATAGGCCCAAACTGACCAATCTAGTTGCCAGAACCCCTAAGTACAACGCTTTTTGTGGAGTGTTTTCTAATCCATAGATAAGTTTTCCTAGGGAAAATGCCCATTTCTTGGCTTTTTCCGGATCAACCGCCGACAAATATGCTAGTTTTGCAAATCCTGCAAAAATATTGTCGGGATCTAACTCCAGACACAATTCTACCAACTCCAAATACTCTCTGGAGAGTATGCCAATTTGTGTGGGTTCTTCAGCTATTAAGTTAAATAAAAAAAGAGAGACCTCATCTGCAATTTTCTTTTTTGTAATATTATTTTCGTTTTTTGTCACTCTCAAAACATTTTCTAACTCTCTCACACTTTCCAGTATTGCCTGTTTGGAGTTAGACTTTAACAGAGATTCAACTCTGGACAGGTAATTCCCTATATTCTTGGCCATTCCCACTTTACACACCCCAGCGCAGTCTCTTTGAGATTAAGATCATTGAAATGCTACAGTAAATCAAAATGCCTATGAGGTAAATCGAATAGCCAGAACCATTCAGAAGTGCATTCCTTAAGATTTCTGCCGTGTATGTAGTCGGCACCAATAAGGCTATCTTCTGGAGAATAGGGGGCAGTTTAGTTAGGGGATAGTACACTGGAGGTAGCAGGATTAGCGCAGTTGAAAGTATCATTGTTATGGCATCAACGTGCACTAAGTTTTTTATGTATAATGAAACAGAGAACGCTATTAAACTGAATTGTATCCAAGTCAATAATATTAGGAATATGATCAGACCTAAGGAGGAGGGAGTTAGTGATAACTTATAAAACATCAATGCTACAAATATAAACGTTGCTGGGAGAGCACCAATCAATCTTGAGAGTGACAAGCCGAGCATATACTCCAAGGAGGTAACCGGGGAGGCTATAAAGATATCTTGGAAGCCAATGAGTTTTAATATAACAACTAAGCGTGAAACACTGAGACTGGCATGAACGGTAGTAGCCACAGTAGCGCCAATAAGCCCATACAACAGGGCCCTTTCACCACCCAAAAAGTATAGGATTAATATAATTCCCATGGGCGTCAGTAGTTGGGCAAATATCCATAGTGGAGAACGAAATAATGAAGTTAAATTCAAATATGCAATCGAGATTATTGCCTTAAGTCCATTTCCCATAGTTTTCCCCTCCCACGTCAATCCTGTTCCTAAGTACAAAGTAGTCCTCCAAATCCGTTGGTGATACTGATATGCTGATTTCGGGACTTTTTGAACTGATATCCTTAATTA
>WAPO01000098.1 GCA_015520705.1 Thermococcus sp.
GCTTCGCCAAGGATTCCGAGGCTTATAAAGGCCAGTTTAACGCCGAGGGCGAAGATGATGTTCTGCCAGACTATGCGCTGGGTCTTCCTGGCTATTTTAATCCCCTTCGGCAGCTTTGAGGGCTTGTCGTCCATTATGACGACGTCTGCTGTTTCTATCGCCGCATCACTTCCAAGGGCACCCATTGCGACACCCACATCAGCCCTCGCAAGAACGGGGGCATCGTTTATACCGTCGCCAACGAAGACTATCTTTTCCTTCGGCGCCTTCTGTTTCTCAAGCTCCTCTATTACCTTAACTTTGTCCTCGGGCAAAAGTTCTGCATAAAAGCTGTCGAGGCCTATCTGCTTTGCTATTTCTGCTGCAACTTCTCTGTTGTCTCCGGTTACCATGAGAACTTTCCTGACTCCCAGGCGTTTGAGCTCCTTAACAGCGTCTGGAGCATCCTCCTTTATTTCGTCCGAGATTATTATGTAGCCCGCATATTTACCGTTGATGACCACATGGGCAACCGTCCCCTTCACGCGGCACGTGTCATGTTCAATATTGAACCTGTGGAGCAACCTGTCGTTACCCACCATGACCTCAACACCGTCCATCCTTGCCCTGACGCCATGTCCGGCTATCTCCTCATATTCCATAGCCTCCACTTCGTTTATTTCCTTCCCGTATGCTTCTTTTATCGCGCTCGCTATCGGGTGGTTCGAATGTGCCTCCGCTAGGGCAGCAAACTTGATGATTTCTTCCTCACTGAAGCCGTTCCTCGTCTCTATCCTCGTCACCTTAAAGACACCCTTTGTCAGCGTCCCTGTCTTGTCAAAGGCAACAACAGTCGCATCTTTCAGAGCATCGAGGAAGTTGGAACCCTTGACGAGGATTCCTTCCTTGGCGGTTCGTCCAATTCCTCCAAAATAGCCGAGGGGTATTGAGAGCACCAGAGCGCAGGGGCACGAGATAACGAGAAGCACCAGAGCCCTGTAGAGCCATGGAGCAAAGGGATCGCCGAATGCCAGCGGAGGAACTACCGCCACCAGCGCTGCGAGTCCAACAACCGCCGGTGTATAATAGTGTGCAAACTTCGTTATGAACTTCTCTGTCTTTGCCTTCCTCGCGCTCGCATTCTCGACGAGCTCAAGGATTCTTGAAATGGTCGATTCGCTGAGCTCCTTCATTACCTGCACCTTTAGAACGCCGCTCAGGTTGAGCATGCCAGAGAGGATTTCCTCGCCCTCCTTAACCGTCCGCGGAACGCTTTCCCCTGTCAAAGCAGATGTGTCGACGCTTGAAGTGCCTTCAAGGACAAGGCCATCAACGGGCACCTTTTCACCGGGCTTGATGAGTATGATATCACCGGGTTTAAGCTCCTCCGGCTTTACCTGAATAACCCTGTCCCCTTCTATGAGGTTGGCATACTCAGCCTTCAGGGCGAGCAGGGCCTTGATGGAGCGCCTCGACCTGTTTACTGCCAAATCCTGGAAGAATTCTCCAACAACATAGAACAGCATAACAGCTACTCCCTCTGGATACTCCCGGATGGCAAATGCACCAAGGGTTGCAACCGCTATGAGAAAGTTCTCATCAAAGAGGTTGCCGTTGAGCGAATTGACCACCGCATTCTTCAGGATTTTCCAGCCCACGAGGAGGTAGCTCACCGTAAATATCCCGAAGACAAAGGTGTTGTCCATGCCGTAGTAGTAGCGGAGCACAATCCCCACGGCAAAGAGCATGAGTGAGGGGATTATGAAGTAAAGGGCCTTCCTTGGCTCCTCACTGTGGTCATGCTCATGTTCGTGCTCATCTTTCTCGACGACCTTAACATCCGGTTCAACACGCTTGATTACCTCCTTGGCCTTCTCCACATCCCCCTCTATTACTGCCTCTTTGGTGGCGAAGTTCACCAGAGCAAACTCAAACCCTTCCTTCTTTAACGCCTCTTCTATCTCATAGGCACAGCTCGCACAGTCGAGGCCTTCAAGCTTGAGTTTTTTGGGCATTATCACTCCTCCATGTGCCTTAACGCAACTTTCAAGATTTCCCTTACATGCTCATCATCCAGCCGGTAAAAGACGTTCTTTCCGTCCTTCCGGTATGCCACAATTTTCCTGTCCTTCAAAATCCTGAGCTGGTGAGATATCGCCGAAACTGACAGGCCGGTAATGTTCGATAAGTCGCATGTGCACAGCTCGTCCTCAATGAGGGCAAAGAGTATCTTCAGGCGGGTTGGATTACCCAGAGCATCGAAAAAATCCGAAATTTCGAGAATAGTCTCTTCCTCCGGCAGCTTTTTCTGGGCCTCAAGTATTTTATCCAGGTGTTCCTCATACACCTTGCACACTTCCGTCATTTTATCACCTCTACATTTGAGCAATTGTGCAAATGTATTTATAAGCTTTACTGAAGTCTCCGGATTCGATCAGAGAAGCAGTAGAATCAGGGTGGTGGCCAGCGCAGCAAGAAAGTAGGGCACGGAGTATCTGTGAAACTCCTTCAGGCCGATTCCAGAAATTCTGAGGGCTATGAAGTTTGCCAGGGAGCCCACTATTATCCCGTTGCCTCCGAGATTCACGCCGAGGGTGAGGGGCAGCCACGGCATCTTTGCAGGCAGGAGCAGAACGGTGGCAGGGACATTGCTGATGATCTGGCTTAAGCCTGCTGAAAGGAGGACAACTGCCGCGGGCCTTTCACCCGGCAGGGAATGGAGCATAGACGAAATCAGGAAGGATATTTCACCGAAATCAATGAAGATCAGCGCAAAAATAAACACAAGTGCAATATCAAGCGACAAGATTGCCTCCCTCCCCACGAGGAGGAGAACCGCCAGGGTTATGACAAGGCTCTCAATAGCATGGCCGAGCTGAATTAGGATTATATTAAAAATCAGGAGAATTACTGAAGCGGCAAGCAATTGTTTATTGATCCTCACCCGGGGTATCGCAAAAAGCCTGATACGCCGGTTTTTTCCGCTCAGATACACAAAGGCAAGAAGCAGAATCACCCACACCAGAACGTAGGGGAGCACAGCGAGAATAAATCTGTGGATGGAAATCCCGTACCTCCTCCAGATGATTATATTCTGAGGATTGCCCACAGGGGTTAAAGCAGAGCCAACGTTGGCGGCTATAGCAGTTAGCACCACGCTCCGGCCTTTGTCTGTTCCAGTTATCCTTGAAAGCAGGAGAACAAGGGGCACGAATATAAACATCGCAGTGTCGTTCATTATCACAGCGGAGGAAGCTGCCACAACAGATGTTATGAGAACCATCATCCTGACCTCAGAACCTCTTGAGAGCTTTATTATCCCGGGCGCAATCCTGCTGAAAATTCCTGACATCTCAATTCCCCTTGAGACCGCGAGGAGCGAAATTATCGAAGCTAAACTCTCGTAGTCTATGAGCCTGAAAGTTCTGGCGGGCAGGGAGCTATCAATAACCACGAGAATCAGATAAAGCACGGCAAGAGAACTCAGAAACCATTCCTTCTTTGCATACGCAAATATGGCGTTTATAATGTTCCTAGCATCAAACGACGTATCTCCTTACCTCCTCCGTAAGACCATAGTCCGGCACAAGCTCGCTGCCATCATAGGAAACCTTGACATGCATTATTATGAAGCCCTTCCATGCCACCGGGACTGCCCAAGCATCCTCCGGCTCCCTGAACTCCGCAGCTTCCAGAACATGGCACTCCTTCAACGCCCCTTCAACCGCTCGCTGAACTTCACGAGGATCAACCTCGACACCCCAAGCCCTGACAGGCCTTCCCTTGGGAGAAGGGGTTCCGGTGTAGGGATCATAATGTATCCTGTCTATGGCAAAATTCATATACATCACGGGAACGTCTACGTGTATTTCACCAGCAGGCCCCCTTCTAATGAGAGGAAGCCCTGGAGAGAAGATAGGCAAAGCCGCTTTAACAGCCTCAATCGCCTTAAAAACCAGTTCAGGGTCAAACGAGGATCTCCATTCACGTTGAATCCCCCTTATAGGGGGCGGACTCTGTGGTGTCATCTTGAAACCTCCCGTTCTCTTTGGTTTTTGGTTTAACACCATGTTATATAATATTTTTGGACATACAAAGAATCTGAAGTTTAATCAACCCTCATGCTTCTTATGGGATTCAAAGAAGCTCCAGATGACCTTATTTGCATCTATATCCCTACTCGTCTTTCCTATAATCCGCTCGGGAAGATACTGATAACCTCCGGGCCATGTGTGGCCGCCCCCTTCGACCTCATAAAAAACCACCTCCGCATCGTCCCTGCAGTTATAATAGCGCTCCATCCAGACTCTCGTGCCGTCTTCCGGATCTTTATCGGGGAGGTGGGCTTTCCCGGAGCTGGAAGTGCAGCCGTTCCTTCTCACCCAGTATGAAACGGTCTCGTTGATAGACACGGCCTTTCCGAGCTTAATAGGGCCAAGGTGAAGTTCTCCACCGTTCCAAGGTACCAGAGGGTCTTCAGTGCCCAGAATTATCAGGATTGGAACCGGGACCATGGAGGAGCAGTTTTTATACAGATTCTCTGACATGGAAACGCCAACGACCGCTACAGCGGCCAGCCTTCCGGGTATCTCACAGGCGAGGCGGTACGTCATCAGCCCGCCGTTGGACATTCCTACAACATAAACTCTGTTTCTGTCAGCGTTATAGTTCTCTGCAAAATAGTCAATCAGCGCGGATATGAATGCCACATCGTCAATGTTCTCCCTGTGGGAGTAGTATTTTGACAGATTCCGGCCATCGTTCCAGTGCTTCCCCACCGCATCCGGATAGACAGCAATGAAGTGCTCTTCATCGGCAAGCTTATTGAAGCCTCCCTCTGTAAGACGCTCCATGTCAAAACCGCTCCCTCCGCCGCCGTGAAGAGCTATGACGAGGGGAAGCGGCGTATCGGGCGAGAGGTTTGCTGGGAGATGGAAGATAAACGTCCTCTCCCTCCCGTCCACGGTTATCGAGCCTCTGGCATCACCCGGATAGAGGGACGCCCGTCTGTGGGCGAGGTACCCGAATGAAGCGAGAATCAGGAAAATCAGCACAATCAGGATTCCCGTCCATCTGAGACGCTTCAGCCGCTTCATGAAAACTCCCATTAGCATTACGTGTCCATCATATATGAAGCTTTGGAAGGCCTACTCTAGGGAGAGAATATAAACTCCAAGGAACATCAGAACACCGAAAAATGCTTTAATTGCCGTGAAGCTTTCCCCGAGGATTAAAAAGGCAAATAAGGCACCGATTAATGAAGAGGTTGAGAAGATCGCGCCCGTTCTCATTGCACCGATCTCCCTCAAGGCGAAGAGGAACAGCACGATGGAAAAGCCTATGCTGAAAGCACCGACGGTTAGGATATAGGGGAGGCTCTGAAGCGGGATGTGGAAGGGAATTCCAATCAGAGATGCCAGAATCAGCAGTGCACTCCCTCCAAACAGCCCCTTCAGCGAGGTTACCAGAAGCAAATCCCTCTTAACGCTCAGGAGTTTGCTCAAATTGTTGTCCACCGCCCATGAAAGGCCCGCCAGAATCACCAGAACGTTTCCGAGAATGCCCCTGCCCAGCTCTACTTCTCTAAAGTTTTCTGTCGAGATCACAGCGGCTCCAATTAAGATTAGGAGAATTCCAAAGATGCTCCTTCCTGAGGCTTTCTCCTTAAAGACCATTAGGGCTATTAAAACCGTGAACAGCGTCTCGGTGTTGAGCAGGAGGGACGCATTAACGGCTGTTGTCTTATTCAAGCCGAACATGAATGAGAGCGGAGCCAGAAAAGAGCCAAAAAGCACGATAAACGCCAGCAGCAGCAAATCCCGCCTTGAAAAGAACTTCTGGGTTTTAACTTTGAATTCAAGCCTCTCAAGGATTTTGTCCTTGAGCGGCGTAAATCGGAGGAGCATTAAAACTATTCCCGCCGTTAGATAGATGCCCCCCGCTATTATCATCGGATGAACATTTCTGAGAGCGATTTTGTTCAGCGTCGAGCTTATTCCAAAGAGCAGAGCTGCCAAAACTGCACCCACATAGCCGTAGTGATGCGTCATGATGAGGAATACAAAAGGGGAGGTTATAAACGTATTTCACACAGAATGAGGAGGGGTAGCACAGAATATCAAAATACAGCGCGAAAATATTAAAATATATTTTTGCTAACATTATCTGGAACCGTCCATGACCGGCCATGCAATAAAAGCCCGCCGCTTAACCAAACGCTATGGCTCGACGTTAGCGCTTGACTCCCTAAGCTTCAGCGTAGGGCAAAATAGGATAACTGGGCTGATAGGACCAAATGGGGCCGGAAAGACGACCTTGATAAAAATTTTGACCACTCAGCTCAAGCCCACATCCGGCGAAGCCTACGTTCTGGGCTATGAACTGGAGAGGGCCATTGAGATAAGGAAGAGGATTTCCCTTCTGCCCCAGGAGGTCAAATCCCACTTCTACACCCTCACGCCTTTTGAGTACATCTACCACTACCTCAGGATGCGCGGGCTGAAGAGGGGAGAGGCAGAAGAAAAAGCCCGCGAAGCTGTGAGGGAATTCAACATAAGCTATGCCGACAGGCTGATGGTGGAGCTCTCGGGTGGGATGGTTAGAAAAGCGCTGGCTGCCATGGTACTTTCCTTCGACGCTGAGCTGTACTTCCTGGACGAGCCTACAGTTGGCTTAGACCCCTCGGCGAGGTTCGAACTCTGGCAGATTTTAAGGGAAAAGGCCAAAAGCTCAACGATTTTCCTGACCAGCCATTATATAGATGAGGTCTCAAAGGTCTGCGATGAGGTAATTCTGCTTGACAAGCGGATACTGCTCCAGGGGAAGCCCGAGGATATCGTAAAGCACTACCTGCCGCGCTTTAGGAAGAAAATTGTGCTGTTCGAGTACGCGGACGTAGGGGAGTATGCGGTCAAAAAAGCAGGAAAATACACTTTTGTTTATCCGGAAAGTGAAAGCGAGCTTGAAGAACTCACAGAATCGCTCATCTCCAAAGGAGTGCCCTTCAAAATTGAGGAACTTACAATTGAAGACCTGTTCCTGCTGGGGTGGGCGGATGATCAGCGTAATTGAGTACTATGCAAGAGCCCTCACGAAGAGCAAAGCATCACTGATAAGCTTCGCCGTTAGACCGCTCTCCTTCATATTCCTCCTGACCGTCGTGAGCGGTGGAAAGCTTTTCCCGACGGCACTCATTGGTGGAATGATCAGCTTTGTTGCCGGCGTTGGGATAGCCGACCTGGCCATAGAAATAGCGGGAATGAAAACGCGCTCAAAGTTTTATGACATACTCTCAACCCTTCCGGTGCATCCGCTGAAGCTCGGCCTTGGAATTTCAATAGGGATGAGCATTCCCGCGCTGCCTTACCTGGTCAGTCTCATCGTTGCCCTGACCTACGTGAGAGGGCTTTCTCTCCTGAGAATAGCCCAAATAGTCTTTCTCTTGGCCTTTTTATGGCTCTGGAGCGTTTTTGTCGGTCTCTATGTAGGTGTAAAGCTCAGGGAGCCGATAGTCATAATGAGGGTCTCGAACATAACTCTAACGGCTCTAACCGTTTTCGCCCCCGTTTACTACCCCATTGAAGTCCTCCCAAGCTTTGTTCAGAGGGCCGTCCTCCTTCTGCCCACGGTGAGCTGTGCATACCTTATCCGCTCGCTCTATGAGCCCTTAAGTGAGTGGAAAACCGCTTTGGCAAGCTTAACGCTGTGGACCTTGTTTTTTGGAGTTCTTGCTTTTAGGGATGGGATTTTCAAAGAAGAGTAAAGTTAGAGGGCACAGCACGGCATTTTTGATATGTCCCCTTTGAAGGAGAGCGCCACCAGCTTTATCGCCTCGCTCATCGTCGGGAAGACGTGGAGCGTGTCCACAACATCATCCACCGTCATTCCCTTTCTTATTATCATCACAGCCTCGTGGATTATTTCGGCGGCGTTGTGTGCGAGGATGTGGACTCCAAGAACCTCTTTTGTCTCCGCATTGATGACCATCTTTATTAAGCCCCTCTCCTCGCCGGTTATTAGGGCTTTTGGGACGTTTGAGAACTCCACGGTGCTGCATAGACATTTTGTAAGCTTTTGTGCTTCCCCATCAGTCAGACCAACGCTTGCGAGCTGTGGATCCGTGAAGACAACTCTCGGCACTGCTATATAGTTCATTTCAATGTTTCTGCTCTCCAGGGCATTTGTCGCGGCGATAAAGCCCTCCTTGGCGGCAACCGTCTCCAGCATTGGTTCACC
>WAPO01000099.1 GCA_015520705.1 Thermococcus sp.
GTCCAGACTACAGGCCAGATCAGAAGGGTTTATGAGCACATACATTTCAAACCATGAGGAGGTGTATTTATGGGAAAGGAGACTTCAATATTTGAAAAAATCGAGCTCCTCGTTCCTGGATTCCATGGCTACAAAAAGAAGGAGCTTTTGAGGGAGGACGACAGGCTGGTGAGGGGCAGGGTTGCTGAAATTCTCGAACAGGCAAAGAGGGAGCTCGAAAGGGCACTTCAGAGATGCGCCATAGTTGGCTGTCCCCAGCTCGTGGCAATTGAAAACCTCAGAAAGAAGGTGATGATGCTGGAAGGTCGGATCAAACATGCAGAAGCCGGCTACAGAGGTTATTTTGACAGAATCAAGTTCAAAGAGAACGAGCTCAAGAAACTGCTCGAATATGACGCCAGAATGATTGAGGATGCCCAGGGAGTGCTTGAAAAGTCCAAGGCCATAAACTCGGCCGTTGCCAGCCCCCAGCAACTGGGGATGGCGGTTTTGGATCTTGAAGACATGCTCAACGAGCTTGAGGGTGTTGTATCCAGCAGGATGAGCTTTGCGGTGGGTGAATGAAATGGTGACCGTAATCGAATGGGTGAATCCTGGAGAGGACGAGATAATATGGCGCTATCCAAACGAGGTCATAAAATGGGGAAGCCAGCTTATAGTCCATGAATATGAGGTAGCTGTTTTCATGCGCGATGGGAAAATCTACGATGTCCTCGGCCCCGGGAGACACACCCTGACAACCCAGAACCTTCCGCTCCTCTACAAGCTCGTCGGTGGAAGTAACAGTCCATTTAAAGCTACGGTAATCTTTGTGAGCACAAAACAGTTCCAGGGGCGCTATGGAGGCGAGACCCAGACAAGGGAGCTTGCACCCATAAAATACTATGGAGTTTACTGGTTCAAGGTAGCCGACCCTGTTCTCTTTATAACGGAAATCGTCGGTGGACAGGGCCTCTATGATGCCGCTGACGTGACAAAGTTCGTCAGAGCATACTTCAACGAGAACATGATGAAGCACCTCTCCGCTTACTCCATCGTGGATCTCTTCCAGAACCTCGACATGGTCAGCACTCAGGTCAAGGTTAAGCTTTTGGAAGACTTCCGCAGGCTCGGCATGGAGCTCGTGGATGTTAAGATTGAAGGCGTAAACACAACGGACGAGTGGCGTCAGAGGCTCTTCTGGATCATGCAGACTGGCAATGCTCAGTATGTCATGCAGATGGACACGACAAAGCAGGTGGCGGCGGAGCTTGGCAAGAGTCAGGGAGCCGCTGTCGGGGCAGGGATGATGCTCATCCCCCAGCTTATGCAGCCCGCCCAGCCAGCCCAACCGGCACAGCCATACGCTGGCGGCGGTGTTCCTCCAGCACAGCCGCAGCAGCCGGCGGCTCCAGCGGCTCAGCAACAGGAGATATGTCCCTACTGCGGCAAGCCGATTCCGCCCGGGGCAAGGTTCTGTCCCTACTGCGGTCATCAAATACACCGCTGTCCGAACGGCCACATAGTTCCGGAGGGTGCTAAGTTCTGCCCTGTGTGCGGGGCAAAGATTGAGTAATTACTTCCTTTTCACCTTTTTGAGGCTCTTTTTTGCTGGCAGGGAATTGCAGTAAGAGGCCAGAATCTCGCTTTTTATATTTCCACGAGAATAATTTGCCCGAAAATACTTGAGATCAAGATGGGAAAGAGAGCATGAAAAGTTTAAATCCCGAACTTTTCCTCGATATAGGCCTTTATCAGCTCCTTAGTTGCAAGGAGTCCTTTAACGTGAGTCCTCTCCATGCCGTGGCTCGCGTGGACTCCCTGGCCGATGAGCGCAACCCTGAAGTCCCAGCCCGCTCTCAGCGCAGCCGAGCCATCGGAGCCGTAGTAAGGGAATACATCGACGACGTGCGGTATGTCCCTCTTCTCGGCGAGCTCGATGAGTTTGCTCGTCATCTCGTAGTCGTAGGGGCCGCTTGAATCCTTGGCGGCTATTGAAACGGCCGTCTCCTTTCCGGCAACGCCATCACCGACAACTCCCATATCAACCACCAGGAGTTCCTTCGTGCTCGGGGGATAGCCGGCCGAACCGCCGTGGCCCACCTCTTCGTAGGGCGAGAAGAAGAACGCTACAGGGAGCTTCTCCAGATTCTCTGCTCCCAAGTCCAAAAGCAGGTCAATCATAACTGCAACGCTCGCCTTGTCGTCCAAAAAGTGGGCCTTGACGAAGCCGTTGACATACTCGAACTTCGGGTCGAAGGCGATGAAGTCGCCGGGCTTTATGCCAAGCTTTTCGGTGTCCTCCTTCTTCTCGACTTCGGCATCGAGGCGGATGTACATGTTCTCCTCCTTGCGCTCCTTCTTCCCGGCTTCTCTGTTTACATGGACGCTGGGGTTCTTGAGGAGAAGCGTTCCACGGTAGCGCTTCCCGGAGCGGGTGATTATCGTGCAGTACTCGCCTTCAAAGGTCGGGAGGAGAAGCCCTCCAACGCGGGTGAAGCTCAGATTTCCGTCCGGGAGGATGCCCTTAACCATAGCACCGAGCGTATCAACATGGCCCGCTATCACGAGTTCCGGCAGAGGATGGTTCCCTGCTATGAGTGCCCCCTTGTTGGTGTAGTAGGTTTTTATCTCAGCCCCGTTGAGCCTCTTTTCTATGTGGGTTAAAACTTCCTTAGTATATCCTGTGGGGGAAGGTATCTCAAGGATTTCCCGGAGAATTTCGACGACTCTCTCCATGTTATCACCAAGATAGAAAATAGAAAGAGATGTTAAAAACCTCACCCAAACTCGTAGCCGTAGCCTGAAACCGTGAAGCCGTAGGCCTCACAGTAATACTCGTTGCAGGCCTTTACCGTGACGTGGTAGGTTGTTTTCTCCCACCTTGCCTCCATCTCGGCCTCGTTGGCGTACTGCACCGCTTTTTCAGTGACGTAGTCGAAGGTCTTGTCAACGAGCTGTTCCTTCACCCAGTTAAGGAGGCCCTTCTTGAAAGCTTCTTTGTCAAAGCGCACCGAATCGGGGGTTTCAACTGCTCTCTCTTCCGGGACGTTCTCTTCTTCAGGGATAAAGGCTTCAACGCCCCCGACTATCATCTTCACGCCCTTCGCTAAAGCCACCATCCCGTAGGTTATCTTTGCCCCAACGCTCCTCGCCTCGACCATCTTCGCCGTGAGGACGCCTATGTCCTTACCGGTTTTGAGAACCTCGACGCTGTTCTCATACTTAGTGTAGATAGTACCAACATCTTGCTCCCCCGGCAGTTCGTAGCGCTTCGGGACGAGCCTCGCGTAGAAATACTTAATCGGCCTCGTCGAGCTGAAATCAATGGTTCTCTTGGGTTTTCCGTTGATGAGCGCACCCGGCGCGCTGATGGTGACGTTCTTACAGTGGTGGCACTCGAAGTAGAGAAGTCCGACGTCCGTGCTGTTCAGCCACTGAGAGCTTACGAGCTTTACCTCGGGTTTGGCCTTGTACTTTGCCTCTATGTTGAACTCGTAGATGTAGCGTTTATCGCCAAAGTCAAGCTCCACCTTGAACGAGACGAAGACGAAGCCGATCTTTTTGATGTTGGGCAGGCTGAGCGTGTATTCGGTCTCCCCTACCTTTTCCAGCTTGTCTTTGTCGTCTCCCCATACTGACACCTGTGTAAGCTCATATTCCGTTTTATTTCCGTTCGGGAGGGTTACCCTTATAGGGTCGGCCCTTATCTCGAACTCCGCCGAATCGCCGTCAACGACCACCGTGATGAAGGTATCAGGCTCAATCCTCTTTCCGTTGAAGAGGAACTCGATGTGCTTGTGGACCTTTGGTCTTGGTGTTTCCTTGATTGATGTGTCCACCTTCTTATACTCGGGCTTCTTGACGGATGGCGGTGCTGGGGGCTTTGAAGTTGGGTCGTAGGGTGAGCTTCCCGCTTTGACCTCCTGGAAGTCTGTGAAGCCGTCTCCATCGGTGTCCTGCACGAGGGGGTTGGTGTGATACCTGCACTGCTCTTGGCAGTCGGTCAGGCCGTCTCCATCCGTATCTGGATTGGTTGGGTCGGTCTTCGTGCGGTTTTCAAGTTTGTCACTCATGCCGTCCATGTCGCAGTCTAAAGCAAAGGCACAGGCGCCGTCCTCTATCAAACCGTCGTTGTCGAAGTCGTAATGCGCCGGAACGGGGTCGCTTCCGTCGGGTATACCATCACCGTCCGTGTCTGGATTAGCCGGGTCAAGGATTATGGGTTCTCCTTCGAGAAGGGACGTCGAGTTGCTCTCGCGGTTGTATGCGGTGTAAACGTACTCAAAGTGCAGCTCCTCGTAGTCGCTCAGCCCATCACCGTCGGTGTCGGGATTGGTCGGGTCAGTGGAAGGCATAAGGAGGCAGACTTCCTTGACCGTTTCCCAAGCCGCCCCCGTCCACTCTGTTTCCTCTTTCTCAATGGTTCTCTCGCTTTTCCAGACGTCGATGGGCGGGTTCAGCCTCCCCTTTGAGGCCAGCTCATTGAACCTCTCCTCGGGGATACATATAAGGGATGACTTCATGGCGTCTGCAACGTAGAATCCAATGTAATCCGAAAGATTGACCTTCCCACCGTTGTACCAGATCTCTATGCCCTTCATATCCTGGGGGAGCCATGGGGGAATCTTACCGGTTAAGTTCATGTACGCGAATTCGGGTAGCACCTCGTCCATGTCGCTCAGCCCATCACCGTCGGTGTCTTCGCTGAATGGATCGGTGCCAAGCTTGACCTCCCAGCCGTCCCACAGGCCATCTCCGTCGGTGTCCCTCGCGTAGACGAGCGTCCCCAGTTCCAGCTCCTCCTCATCGCTCAACCCGTCGCCGTCGCAGTCCGGACTGAGAAAGCAGAGGTAGTAGGGAGTGTTGAATAGCGGACTCGGTGAGGGGGCCATTTCAGCGTTGTAAACCACTGCATCGGCCGGGTATCTACCATCGTAGCGGTAAAGCTCCTCGCCGTCGGGAATTCCGTCGTCATCCCAGTCCGGGTTCGTGTAGAAAGGTCTCTCCTTATCGCCGTAGAGATACGTGAGAACTCTGGCCTCGTAGTAGTCGTCTAACCCGTCACCATCGGTGTCAGGAGTCCTGGGATCGCTGGGAACTCCACTCTCTATGCCCGGCACGAGGTATCTGCCGGTCAGCTCGTCGTAGTCTGTGAAGCCGTCTCCATCCGTGTCGTAGCTTACCGGGTTTGTCCCGTACTTGAGCACCTCTTCGCCGTCGGTTAGATGGTCCGCATCGCTGTCTGGCCGCTCCGGATTGCTCCCGTAGAGGAACTCGAGCCTGTCGCTTAATCCATCCCTATCCGTGTCGGGGTAGTACGGACTGCTTCCGTGTGAGATTTCGAAGGCATCGCTCAGGCCATCGCCGTCCGTGTCGAGGTTCTCCAGATTCGCTCCAGTTCCGGCAGAGCGGGCCGCTGGTGCAGAGAGAATTGAAAGCACCAGAATTCCCATGAGCAGGAACGGAACCAGCCTCATCCTTCTGCCTCCGTCCAGATTATTTTGCACTTGTTCCCAGAGAGGAATGTAACGTAGTTTCTTTCAATGCCCTTTTGCTGACCGTCCTTGGTGATGACCGCTGAATAGTGGTATTTGCATGCCACGAGTTCCGTGCTGACCGGGAAGCACTTTACGTTCTCAATCTTCAGGTCTTTGAAGTCAACCGCCTCGTAGAGGGCCTTGTGGAGTTCAGTTAAGGAATTCTCGTCGACGACAGAGAGGTCAAAGAAGCCGGAAACGTTCTTCTCACCCTTGACTGCACTGTAGTAGTCCTCGATAACTGACGGTGCCTTTTTAGAGCAGTCCCACACCGATTCCGGAACGAGGGATGCGTTTATCTCCACCGTGCGGTTAAGGAGCCTGTAAGTCTGAATCCCTGATGGATGAGAGGCTTGGGTTGAGGTCGTTGAGGTTTCACCTGCTCCTGTTTGAGGGGATTCCGTTTCCTGTACTGAAGTGGTGTGGGATATCTCAGCTGGGTGCTGGGATGAGGTTGAAGTTCCAGTGCTCTGACCAACACACCCGCTGGCCAGAACGAAGAGAACAACAATGCCTACGAGGAGTTTTATTAGCCCTCTTCCCATGACTTAACACCCCTAACGCTACGCCTCGAATTCTCTGAGAAAGTCCCCGTGTTTCTCGACCAGCTTCTCATACTGCGCCTCGCTCAGGTGGACCCACAGCTCAAGCCTCGGCTCAACCCGTCTCCTCTGCCTCTCGTAGACCGCCGACTCTTCTTCCTCTTCCTCGAAATACCAGATTTCGATGATTTCTCTTCCACCTTCCTTGACCCTGCGGACACTATCAAGCTCGTAAGGCTCGGACTTCTCCTTGAAGCTGATGTATATGCTCCCAGCAGAGCTGAGCTTCTTCCAGTTTTCGGCCAGCTCCGCTGCAGTCATCTTGAAGTGTCTCTTCTTGAGGTGCTTGGAGGCAGAGCTGAGCCCGGACTTCAGCTTTCCGAACAGACCCATACAGACACCTCGAGGGAATGCTACCGATAAAATAGGACGTGGAATCTTATTAATTTTTCTTTAAAGTAGCCAGACTGCTAACCGACAAAGAAGCCTAGGATTGTGAAAAATGCGAGCATGAGCAGGGTAAGAACAAAAGTAACACTTATCGCCTCCTCAGCTTTCAGCCGGTATTGAGCCAGGATCGCGTTGGCCGCTATTGCCGGCGGCATGCTTGCCTCAACAAGGACGGAGTAAAATATATCTCTAGGTGCGCTGCCGAGTGTAAGGATGACGAAGAGGAAGGGAATCGCTATCCTGAAGGCACCTACTTCAAGGAGCTTTCTCCACCTGAGGCTTTTGAGAGTTATCCTTGAGCCGAAGTAGACCAATATCAGGGGAATACTCCACCAGCCGATGGTCCTGATTGTCCCAACCACAGAAGAGGGAAGCTCAACATTTGCAATGACCAAGCCTAGAGCAAAGAGGTTTGCCAGTGTCGGTGGGAACTTAAGAGCCCTGAGAAAACTCTTCTTTATGCTCGCCCCTCCAGTGGAGTAATGCGCGGCTATGAATGTAACGAGGGGGAGAACCACCATTGAGTTGGTTGTGGCGTAGAGTATTGCAGGGGTTATATCACTGAGAAAGAGACTCGCTATAGGAAAGCCGAGGGCGGCGGTATTGGGATAAACGGAAAGAACCATCAATGCACCAGCCCAAGGGTCATTCCTCAGAAATACCCTGCCGTAAAGATAAGAGGCCGAGAGTGTGAGGGCTATTATCAGAAAGACGTAAATGAAAACAGTCTTTATGCTGAGGAGGTAGGCCAAGTTTTTGCTTGCCACATTTCCGAAAACAAAAAGAGCAAGGAGGAAGTCATTGACCACAATACGAAGATAATCAAAGGGTTTTTCAGATTTAACCATCCTTTTAAGGGCGTATCCAATAAGTATGAGGGCGAGCATCTCTGCGATGTTCATAGATTAGATTTGGGTCTAATCGTTAAAACGTTTTTGGCATTCCTTGACCGATAAGTTTTTATATACCAAACACATAAGTTTAGTACAGAAAAATGTACTACATAAATCTGTACCTGGTGGTATCATGGAGGATCTGAAAGCTCAGCTTGAAGAGCTGAAGAAGAGGCTTGAGGTGCTTGAGGAGAGCATTGATCCCGTGGATGAGGTGATGCTGTCAATAAAGATGCGCCTCAGGAAAAAGCTTGAGGCCGGCAGTCTGGAGCTTGATGAGGCCAGAGCAGCGAAGATACTAAAGAGCCTTGCCAATCCAGACAGAATAAGAATTTTGAAGATGCTTGGGAAAGGTTCCATGACGTTTAAGGAGATAAAAGAGGCCCTCGGCGTTGAGAGCCCCACAGTTTCCCATCATCTCAAGCTCCTTAAGCAGACGAGGATGATAGAGAGTGGTGATGGATACCGGATTACTGAAAACGGGCGTTTGCTTCTTCGTTTGCTTGAGATAATAACCGCTCTTGGGGAGGTGGAAGAATGAGTTTTGTATGGAAATATGGGATTGTTAAGAACGAGAGTCCGAGATTTAGGATTGCTGAGTATCTCAAAGGTATTACAGCTCTCATGCTGATCCTCTGGCTGTTCAGAGGGCCGCTGAGGCTCAGAGAATACAGCGACTATATGGTGTATGCGATAATTGCCCTCATCTTTGCATTTGAACTGCTCAGCGTGGGTAAGTGGTTCGGGGTAACCATGAGCGGGATAATATTTGCCCTCGCCAAAAGCTCATTCTGGACATCACTGCTCCTGTTTTTCGGAAAGTGGCTTGGAATGAGCGCTAAACTCCACAACAGCGCCGGAACTGCCTTTGCCTATGCAGTGGTTCTGGCGATAGCAGGCATACTGCTGGCGAAGTTTGACGAAAGGCGGCTTGACATCAAGGTGGAGAAGAAAGCCTATGAGTTCAGCGGGGTTAATTTCGGGGACATTGCGGTTAAGGGTCAGGGCAAAGCCTATCCCGTCAAGTTCGGGAGAAAGGTCACCGGCTGGGTAATTGATGGTAATTTAACAGTCGAAGCTGAAACCCCTCTCGGGAAAGTTACCAAGAGGCTCACATCCCCGGTGGCAGTCTGGACTGCAGAGAAGATAGGAGGAGCGAAGACATCCCCTGATCCGGCCTTCGTTAGTATGGCAAATGAGCTGATAAACCCCGACAGACTTTACATCAACAAGGGAAAGTCCAGCGTCGTCGACCTCGGCTTCCTGAAGGTCTATGAGGGAGAGAACTTCCAGTACGTTAAACTTCCTTTCATGGAGGTCATTGAAACCCCCACGGGAGATGAGGTCAAGATAGGCCCGATACACATCCGCGAGGGTAAGCCTGAGGCCCCGCCGGGGGAGATGCTCAGCATAAGGGAGCTCAGAAACGGCTTCCAGCTGACAAGAGTTGGTAGGAGGCTCAGAATTCAGACGGATGAGTACTCCATAGAGGTCGACGGTGAGAAGGTGATTTACAGAAGCGGAAACGAGACTCTAAGCCTCGGTGAGACAGTATCGCTCCGCTCCGGTGATGTCTCTGTGAGCGTCGGCAGGGGCAGAGCCAAGATAAGGATTGAGGATGTCGTAATCTCGGCTAGGGATGGGAACGTGCGCATCAGAGCAGGGGGAAAGACCCACACGATTGAGAACGCTGATGCCTACAGACTCGTCATAACAAAAGCCAAAGAAATCGCTGAGGAGCAGAGTGCGGAGCTGATAGAAGGCCTTGGAATAGACCGGGCACGGCTCAACAAGCGCGTCAAGGAGCTCCTCGATGAGCTGATGAACTACCTCGGGTGAAGAGGAGGGAAGAGGAGAACTGCTCAAGGAGGTCGTGAATGTGCCCAAAAATACTGACATGAGAGGCCCTCTTTGATTTTTGTCCTGACACATGGAGGGATGACTATGATGTTTGATGGAGTTAAGGAAGTCCAACTCACCACGGTCAACGGCGTGGTTGAGATCGAAGGGTGGGAAAACGACCACGTTGAGGTGAGCTACACCACCCACGGTGAGGTGGATGTTAAGGTGGAACGGCTGAATGGCACCCTTATCATCAGGGAGGAACCGAGAAAGAAGTTCAGGCTTTTCGGAAGCAGGGGCTGGGCTGAAATAGATGTGAAGGTTCCCGGAGGAATTAAAGTCAATGCCAAGAACGTGAACGGCAAACTGCATGCCAGAAGGGTGCGTTTTGGGGAAGCCATCACAGTGAACGGAACGGTGGTGCTGGAGGAGTGCGAGGCCGAGCTTTTGAAGACTGTGAACGGTGAGATAATGGCAGATCTTCCCGCCGCGGGCCCGCTCAGGGCATCAACCGTAAACGGAGACCTCAGAATAAGCATCGAGGAGCTTGAAGACGACATCGAGGTGAGCTGTGTTAATGGGGACATAGTTCTGGAGCTGACAGAATTCTGCGATGCGAGGATAGTTGCGAAGAAGGTCAACGGCGATGTTAAGCTGGTCGGAATAGACCCCGACGACCCGGTGATAGGAACCGGAGAGTATGAGGTGAGGGTGAGCACGGTCAACGGAGACGTGAAGGTGGAGCTGCTCTAAGTTTTTATTTAATTCATTAATTGCATAACTACTTAATTATGGCAAAACTGACGGGGGTTAGTCGTGATGCTCAACGGTTTAAAGGCACTGGGGAGGAACTTCTGGCTCTACACGGTGGGAAGGTGGATATCCCAAGCTGGATGGGTGATTCAGGATGTAGCTGTCCCGCTCTATGTCCTCGACAAAACAGGCAGCGGGGCGGTGATGAGCGCCTTCGTGATGGCGGAGCTCATACCGAGGCTGCTAATCAACCCGATAGCCGGTGTCATAGGCGACCGTTACAACAGGAAGAAGCTGATGTACGGCCTCGATATAGCGCGTGGAGTTTTGCTCTTCGCTGTGATAGCCTTTAACCTGCTTGACATAAAGGAACTGCTGGCTGTGCAGGTGCTGATGAGCATAATGGGAGCCTTTTTCTCGGCTGGAATAAGCGGCATGTTCCCCGACCTCGTGAGGAAGGAGCAGCTCGCACAGGCAAACTCCATCCTGAGGTCTGGAGGGCAGGTTCTCAGGATAGTAGGGCCGATCCTCGGCGGCGTTATCTACGCCCTGGGGGGAATAAGGCTCGCCATCCTCATAAACGCGGTGAGCTTCTTTGGCTCCGGTCTCTTTGAGATGCTGATAGAGTACCGCTGGGAGACGAGGAAAATTTCAAGCCCCAGAGAGGTCTGGGAGGACATGATTGAGGGCTTCAGGTTCATAAAAGGCTCAAAGAGCCTGCTCGTGCTGGTTAGCTTTGCCATCGTGCTCAACACCCTCCTGAATCCCGTCTTTGCTGTGATACTGCCCTATCTTTCAAGGGTGACACTCGGCCTTTCATCCGTCCAGTTTGGCAGCATCGAAACCGCGGCAACCCTCGGCGCGCTCGCCGGCAACATCATCATCGCGGGAAAGCTCAAAGACCGCTCCGAAGGGCTGCTCTTCAAGGCCCTATTCGGCCAGCTGGCAGTCCTGTTCCTCCTCGTCCCCGCCTCCCACAGGGCATTCAGGGAAATTGCTTATCCCCTGCTCATCGTCATCTTCATGGTCTCCGGATTCTTCAACACTCTCCTGAACATTCCAATTTTTGCCAGACTACAGAGAACAGTGCCGAATGAGGTCCGTTCAAGGTTCTTCTCAGCGTTTGAGACTGCCGTCATGGCCGCAACCCCCCTCGGCATGGCCGCAGCCGGCCCCCTCCTCGACATCGTGGAGATGCCTATCCTGATCGGTATGCTGGTAGCCGTCAGCCTGCTCGTCTCCCTATACTACTACGTAAACTTCAGGGAAAGCTTCATGAACATGGAATCCGAGGTCGGGAGGGTGGTAGCTTGAGCCTCAACAGAAACTTCTGGCTCTTCGCGGTCGGCCGCTTTATTAGCCAGCTCGGCTGGGCGGTGCAGGACGTAGCGTTGCCTCTCTATGTGTTAGACAAGACCCACAGCGGTTCGATGATGACGGCCTTCATACTGGCGGAGGTGGTGCCAGTTCTCATAGTCATGCCCATAGCGGGGGTTGTGGGGGACAGGTACAACAGAAAACGCCTAATGGTGGGTTTTGACCTCGCGAGAGGGGTTCTCCTCTTCGGAGTTCTGGCCTTTAACTTCCTCGGCATCTACCAGCTCCTTCTCGTCCAGCTCGTCATGGGGACTATGAGCGCGTTTTTCGGCGCGGCAACGAACGCAATGTTTCCGGATTTGGTTGAGCCGGAGGAGCTTGAGAGGGCGAACTCGATAGCGGGCTCGTCGAACATACTGGCTAGGCTGATCGGCCCGGCCCTCGGCGGCTTCATCTATGCGATAGGAGGAATCTGGCTGGCTATCTTCATCAACGCGGCCAGCTTCTTCGGCTCCGGCCTCTTTGAAATCCTAATCAAATACGAGTGGAAGACCAGGGAGCTTGAGAACCTATCACAGGTGGTCGAGGATTTAAAGGAAGGCTTCGCCTTCTTCCGCTCCAATAGGTATCTGACGACGCTCATGTTCTTTGCGCTCTTTATGGTGGCCCTCAGCCAGCCCTTTGGGGCCGTGGTAATGCCCTACGCCTTCAGGGAGGTGCTGAAGTTCTCCAGCTACCAGTTCGGTCTCCTTGAGAGCGCCTTCATGGTCGGGGCTTTGATAGGAAACGGTCTCATTGCAGCCAAGTTCGGAAAGAAGGCCGGAAGGTATCTGTTCCATGCCCTCCTCTTCGATGGCGTGATGATAGTAATCTTCGCCTGGGCTGTGAGTCCGTACTCCTCCTTCTCCACAAACGCGGCTTTTCTCCTCTTGGCAGGGGTCAACGTTCTCTGGGGTGCGGTTGAGGCCTTCATAAACGTGCCTCTCAACTCCAAAATACAGAGGGCCATCCCGAGCGAGCTTAGGGGGAGGGTCATGTCCGCGATGATAGTCCTCATGAACCTCTCCGGCCCGCTGGGCCTCGTCATGATAGGCCCGCTCCTTGACAGGTTTCCAGCGTGGCAGGTTACTATGGTGCTGTGGACTGGAATGGGGGTTGTGGTGGCCTACTACTGGGCCAGGCACAGGGAAACCCTTCTGGCGGGCGTCGGGGGAGAAAAGAATGGGAACGGCAAGGTCATTTGACCTCCCTCAGCTTTCCCTCCTCCTTTTCTACCGCTCTAGCCATTATGAAGAGCAGGTCGCCCAGCCTGTTGAGGTAGACGAGGGCGTTCTGACCAAAACCGTAGTCGAGAACGAGCTTTGCCACTCTCCGCTCGGCCCTCCGGGCGATGGTTCTGCAGATGTCGAGCTTTGCGCTCGCCATTGTTGAGCCAGGCAGGACGAAGGCCTTGAGCTGAACCTCCTCTTCATATTTCTTGATCAGCTCCTCAAGCCATCCAATTTCCTCCTCACCAATCCCGCCGTGCTTCCCCCTGCTGGCAAGCTCGGCCATCAGGTCGTAGAGCTGAATCTGAATTCTTTCGAGTATCTGAGCCATGTCCCCGGGGATGTGGTGCTTTGCCTCGCCGAGGAAGCTGTCGAGCTCATCTATCGTTCCGTTGGCCTCCATAACGGGCGAGAATTTGGTTATCCTCTCACCAGTAAAGAGGCCTGTGAGACCTTTATCTCCGGTTCCGGTTGTTATACCCATATTATCACCCCTACCAGTGGGGGCTTGAAGTTTATCAACTTACCTTTACACTTCCGGTGATACATTCTGTCCAATGGAAAAGGATTTATACTTAGATTCCCATCTAAAAATTTGGTGATACCATGAAACGGCTGGTGCTGTTTTTAATCGCTGTTATGGTGCTGAGCGTTGTTCCTGCAGGTTTAACCGGAGTGGCTGCCGAAGGACAGACATACCCGGAGAAAACCACCAATCTTCTGCCGGTGGCGGATGCGTATAGCTACTACTACAAGGGCACATCCTTCTCATGGAAGGACTACCATAAGTATTACAGTAAATATGAGTTGGCAATTGGGAATTCCAGCTATTACAGCAGGGAAAGGGCATATCTGAAATTCAATCTCTCTGAAATTCCGCCTGCTGCTGAAATATCCTCGGCAAAGGTATGCGTCTATGTGGCATACATCAAGTACCTCGATGTTCCCATGAACGTTGGTGTCTACTCCACCACGGACAGCTGGACTGAGAACACAGCACCCTCTCCTGTGCCGCAGCCCGGAGACCTGCTGGATACAAAAACGCTCCAGAAGGGCTGGATCTGCTGGGATGTTACATCATACATACAGAACGAATTCTATGGAGATAAAATCGCCAGCATGATTCTGAAACTGGTAAGCGAGGATATTTACAATTACGTGTGGATATATTCAAAGGAAAACTCCTACGATCAGCCCTACCTGCAGGTTGACTACTACATCCCGATAAGCATAAAGGAGCTCCAAGTCCCGGAGAGAGCAATCCAGAACTACGACAACAAAATAAAGGTCGTCCTCGAAAATGGCGGAAAAGCCGCCCAGAACGTTACATTCCTGCTCTACATTGATGGAAAGGCCGAGATAAATGAAACCATCGAGCTCCCGGCGGGAGGCGATAAGACAGTTGAATACATCTGGCAGCCGCAGATAACAGGAACGCACGAGGTTAAGGCCGAGATTGAGGGCTATGACTTTAAATCCAAGGATGTGGAGGTAATACCCCACCCAGATAAGATAGCAAGAATGATGTCCGTCTATTACCTCGGCATGTATCGTAAGGAATGGAAAGCCCTGAACCCGCTCTACGAGAACTTCACGCAGCTGCTTGAGAAGGTCAGGCAGTACAACATAAGCATGGGCGAGTTCGAGTCGGAGATTCTCGGCGTTGAAAGCCAGCTGAAGATTATAAAGCAGGAGTATAAGAAGTATGAGACCATCAAGAGGTATTCCGAGGTAACAGGGAGCACATCGCTTTCCTTTGCGGCGATGCGCCACATAAGAAGAGCCGCTTTCCTCAGCAAGGGCGTTAAGGAGAAGCTCGAACATCTGCTGCCCCTCATGCAGACGGCGGTTAAGAAGGCCGAAGGCGGGGAGAGCGGCGTAACGATAAAGGTTACAAAGGTTCTGATTGATGCCTCCCACGGCCAGTATTACAACCCGACAAAGACCGACAGCAACGGGATGAGCACCCTCATAGGAAAGATTGAGAACGAACTCGGCTGGAAGGTGAGCATCAACACGGAGCCCATAACCTACGACAGGCTTAAGGGTTACAGCATCCTCATCATAACAAACCCGAGCAAGGACATAACCGATGAGGAGGCACAGGCAATCCAGCAGTTTGTTGAGAACGGAGGCGGCCTCTTCATCCTCGGAGAGAGCTACTACGGGCACGTCTACTACAAGAGCCTCAATAAGGTTGTTGGCAAATATGGAATTGAGTTCAAGGACGATGAACTCATGGATGATGACAAGAACACAGGAAGGTCATGGTTCCCGCTCGTCGGCATATATAACCTCAACCACCCAGCAATGAAGTTCCTCAACGAGAGCCATGAGATGCTCTACAACGGCGACACTCTGGATATAAGCGGCGGTACGGTCTGGCTCATCACGGGATACGAGACTGCATATGCCGTGGACAAGGCCGGAAACACCGTGAAGGAGAAGGGATCAAAACCAGTTGTGGCTGCTGCGGTTGAAGCCGGCAGCGGAAGAATAGTGGCGTATGGCTCAAGCAAGGCAATAAGCGACGCATACTACCAGAGATACATAAACACAAACTGGCCGTTTGTTAAGGGAGTCCTCCTCTGGCTGGCCCATGCCAGCTGACCTTCAATTTTATTTTTGTCTTTTATTTCGATATCTATCGAAACGAAAAGATTTTATATTTATTGAGCCAATCAATCTGAGGTGATGTGCATGCATGAACTTGTTGAGTTTGCAGTTGAAAAGGCTCAGGAGCTCGGGGCGAGCTACGCCGAAGCAAGATTTGAGGAGAAGAATGGAACAGAAGTCGTTATGAAAAACGGCAACCCCGAAGGTCTGGGAATTCTCGCTGACAGAGGAATAGGTATAAGGGTTCTCGTGGATGGAGGGATGGGATTTTCATCCACAAACCTGCTGACAAAGGAGAGCGTCTTTGATGCCGTTAAAAGGGCGGTCAAGCTGGCAAAGGCCGCATCCAAAGTCAGGAACAAGCCTATTCAGTTCAGTGAGGAAAGCTTCCATGAGGTTTTCTACGAGGTGAGAATGAGGAAGGACTTCAGAGACGTGGGCGCCGAGGAGAAGATGGAGTATCTGAAGAGGATTGAGGAGAGCGTTTTGGGCTCGGGCATAACCGTGCCGATGCGCTTTCTGAGCTACCGCGACTTTATGTGGCACAAAATTTTCATGAACAATGAGGGGGCAATGATTGAGAGCATTATTCCCAGAGTTTCCATAACCTACAACCTCGTTGTTCTTGAGGAGGGGCAGATGGAGCAGGCTCCCTTTGTCCAGAGAGCTTTTTCAGGAGGGCTTGAGCTCATCGAGAAGGATGAACCATGGGAGAGGGCATTGAACGATGTAAAGGCACTTCGGAGGCTCATAAAGGAGGGCAAGAAGCCTCCCGAGGGAAAGGTTGACATAGTCATAAGCCCCGAGGTTGCGGGAATAGCAGTCCATGAGAGCGTCGGACATCCTTATGAGCTCGACAGGATAATGGGAAGGGAAGCGGCCCAAGCAGGAGAGAGCTTTGTAAAGCCGGAAATGCTGGGAGAGAGGATAGGGAGCGAGGCCGTTACGGTAATTGAAGACCCGACGATACCCAACAGCTGGGGATTCTACCTCTACGATGATGAGGGCGTCAAGGCAAGGCCGAGATATCTCATAAGGGAGGGCATCATCAGCGAGTTCCTCATGAACAGGGAGTATGCGGCATATCTTGGAATGAAGTCAAACGCCTCTGCAAGGGCGATAAACTACAACCGCGAGCCGATAGTGAGGATGGCAAACACTTACCTCGCGCCGGGTGATCATACATTCGAGGAGCTTGTGGAAGACATCAAGCTCGGAGTATATATGGTCTCGTTCAACGAGTGGAACATAGATGACCGCAGATACCAGCAGCGCTACATAGGAAGGGAGGCCTATCTGATTGAAAACGGGGAGATAAAGCATCCCGTAAGGAAGCCGATTCTTGAAATTACCACGAAAGGCCTCTGGAGCAGTGTTGACGCTGTAGGGAAGGAAATCGAGATGTTCCCGGGAACCTGCGGAAAGGGCGAGCCGGGTCAGGGAGTTCCTGTCTGGATGGGAGGAGCGCCCGCGAGGTTGAGGGACGTGGTTCTGAGGAGGTGATGGAATGTTCGAGATCAATAAGCTCATACTGAAGAAGGCCAAGGAACTTGGCTTTGGAGATGTCGTGGTTTTGAGCCACGAGGAGAGCAGGAGACAGGTTAGATTCGCCAACAATGAGATAACCGTTGCGAAAAACTGGCATTCCCGGAAGGTGGAGCTCTTTGCGGAGTATGAAAAGAGGATAGGCTCGACAACGCTGATGACCTTCGATGAGGGAACCATCGAAAAGACACTCAAAGCCCTCCTAGCCAGCGTCAAAAGCCTCGCACCCAAGGAGGACTACTATGGAATAGCGGAGGGGCCCTTCAAATACAGAGACATTCCTGAAACCTTTGACAGGAAAATAGTGGAGCTCGATGAGCCGAATGAATATGTGGAGAGCGCTATAAACGCCGCCCTTGAAGAGGGCGCCAAGAGGGTTGCTGGTGTTCTCTACACGGACCACAATAAGCTCTATCTGAGCACGAGCAACGGCGTCGAAGCCTCCGACGAGGGAACCGGGATAGAGATAAGCGTTAGAGCTTTTATAGGGGACGAGGAGAGCGGACATGGGACGAGCTCTTCGAGGGTTCTGAGCAAATTTGACCCGGAGAACGCTGGAAGAAAGGCGGGAGAGATAGCAAAGCTCGCTGTCAGCCCGATTCAGGGAGAAGCCGGAACATTCGATGTAATATTTGATCCTCTTGCATTTGCAAACCTCATGAGCTACATGAGCTTCATGGCGTCGGCTTTTGCTGTCGAAGCCGGCTTCAGCTTTCTGGTCGGCAAGCTCGGGCAGAGGATTGCCCACGAAGGCGTTACGATAAAGGATATCGGCAATATGCCTAACGCCTACGGAACGAGGAAGTTCGACGATGAAGGAGTCCCCACGAGAGAAACCACCATAATCGAGAACGGGGAGCTCAGGACGTATCTCCTCAACACGAGCATGGCGAAGAAGTACAAGACCGAAACCACGGCAAACGCCGGTCTGATAATGCCGAGGGCGTGGAACATCTACGTGGAGCCCGGCAACCACTCAAAGGAGGAGCTCTTCAGCGAGGTCAAGCACGGCGTATACATTACAAACGTCTGGTACACAAGGTTCCAGAACTATGTTAAAGGTGACTTCTCGACGATTCCAAGGGATGGAGCGTTCCTAATCAAAAACGGCGAGATAGAGAGGCCCATAAGGAACATAAGGGTCAGCGACAACATGCAGCACATCCTTGAAAACATTGTAGCATTAGGAAAGGAACTCTACCAGATTCACTGGTGGGAGGTGGACCCGCCGGTATTCACACCCTACGTGCTTGTCAGGGATGTTGGGATAACGAAGGCAACAAAATAAGTCCATTTTTTCATTCTTTTTGTCAAGATTTTGCAAGGATAAAATGATATTAGACAAGCTTAGTTTTACATAGCTCTATTTTCTGTGGGAGAATTCCGAAACAGACACAGGTCTGCGAATATTTTTATGATTGTAACAAAATTCGTATATATTCCCCTATTTTACCTATTTCAGGGGGTTGAGATGGTAGTTGAAAAGGATTACAAGCGTATGAGTGTTGACTCTGTTTTGAAAGAGCTTAAAACATCGAGGGATGGTCTTTCATCTGAAGAGGCCAAGAGAAGGCTTGAGAAATACGGGCCGAATGAAATTCCCGAGAAAAAGGTAAATCCGATACTGAAGTTCCTCTCCTACTTCTGGGGACCGATACCATGGATGATAGAGATAGCGGCCGTCCTGTCAGCCATAGTCAAGCACTGGGCTGACTTCTGGATTATAATCGTCCTTCTTGCAATGAACGGTATAGTGGGGTTCTGGGAGGAGCACAAAGCCGAGAACGTAATCGAGTTCCTAAAGCAGAAGATGGCCCTTAAAGCGAGGGTTCTCCGCGACGGTGAATGGAAGGTCATCCCTGCTAGGGAGCTCGTTCCGGGCGATATCATCAGGCTAAGGATGGGGGATATTGTTCCAGCTGATGTGAAGCTTATTGATGGAGATTACCTGATGACAGATGAGTCAGCTTTAACCGGTGAATCCCTCCCGGTGGATAAGAAAGTTGGAGATATAGCATTCTCCGGTTCCCTTGTCAAAAAAGGCGAGATGACTGCTGTGGTTATAGGGACGGGTATGAACACATACTTTGGGAAGACAGTTCAGCTCGTTGAGAGCGCCAAAACTGTTAGCTCCTTCCAGAAGATGGTCATAAAAGTCGGGGACTATCTGATAATAATCTCACTGATACTCGTCTCCATAGTCTTTCTGGTTGCGATCCACAGGCATGAAAGCCTTGTGGAGGCCCTCAGATTCAGCCTCGTGCTTATGGTTGCGGCTATCCCGGCAGCGATGCCCGCTGTCCTCTCGATAACAATGGCGATAGGTGCGCTGAACCTCGCCAAGAAGCAGGCTGTCGTTACAAAGCTGGTTTCAATTGAAGAGCTTGCAGGGGTAGATGTCCTGTGCTCGGATAAAACAGGGACTCTAACCAAAAACGAGCTTACAGCAGGTGATCCAGTCCCGTTCAATGGCTACACAGAGAGTGATGTTATCCTCTACGGAGCTCTGGCGAGCAGGGAAGAGGACAAAGACCCGATTGATCTGGCCATCATTAACTCCCTCGAGAGGTTTGGCCTCAAGGACGTTATAAAGAAATTCAGGCAGGTGAAGTTCAGGCCCTTTGATCCTGTCATAAAGCGCACAGAGGCAGATATCACCAACGACGAAGAATTCAGGGTGGCAAAAGGAGCACCTCAGGTAATTCTCGATCTCTGTGATGCTTCTGAGGAAGTCAGAAAAGAAGCTACTGAGAAAGTTGATGAGCTCGCTGCTGAGGGATACAGGGCTCTGGGAGTGGCAAGGACAAGGAACGGGAAATGGGAGTTTGTGGGGATAATCCCGCTCTTTGATCCACCGAGGGACGATGCTCCGAAGGCCGTCAAGACGATAAGGAAGCTTGGAGTTAACGTAAAGATGGTAACAGGAGACCACATAGCCATAGCAAGGCACATAGCCAAGATACTCGGCCTGGGAACGAGGATAGTCTCCATGAGCCAGCTGCTTAAGGCGAAGAGGGACTCCGAGGTTGAGAGGCTTGCCGAGGAAGCCGACGGCTTTTCAGAGGTCTTCCCTGAGCACAAGTTCAGGATTGTGGATGCCCTCCAGAGGGCCGGTCATCTCGTGGCAATGACAGGTGACGGTGTCAACGACGCACCCGCACTGAAGAAGGCGAACTGTGGCATAGCAGTCTCAGGGGCAACAGATGCCGCGAGAGCAGCCGCCGACGTCGTTCTGCTCCAGCCGGGCCTCTCCGTGATAGGTCACGCCATTGAGGAAGCGAGGAGAATCTTCCAGAGGATGGAGAGCTATGTGATATACAGGATAACCGAAACGATAAGGGTTCTGTTCTTCGTCACATTTGCAATACTCGTCTTCAACTTCTACCCGATAACGGCGATTATGATAGTTCTCCTTGCACTCTTCAACGACGCTCCGATACTGGCAATAGCCTATGATAATGTCGTAACCCCCCGGAAACCCGTGCAGTGGGACATGTATAAAGTTCTCATACTCTCCACACTCCTTGGTTTTGTCGGAGTTGTGAGCTCATTCCTTCTATTTTACATAGCGGAGAGGGTTCTCCTCCTCAGCAGACCGGAAATTCAGTCTTTCATCTTCCTGAAACTCGCGGTTGCCGGTCATCTCACGATTTTTGTTACTAGGGCAAGGGGACATCTCTGGGAGAAGCCATATCCAAGCAAACTGCTCTTCTGGTCTGCGGTGATAACCAAGGCCCTTGCAACGCTGATAGTGGTCTATGGAATCTTCGTGACGCCGATAGGCTGGAAGCTTGCAGGCCTGATCTGGGTCTATGCCCTTGCATGGATGCTGATAATCGACGAGGCCAAGGTTATCATCCTCAGGAGAATGGAAGTTTTCTGATATCTTTTGCATTTTCAAATCTTAGAGCCTGGGGAGCGTTACAGAGCCCCCGGCAGGTTGACTCCAATCAGATACAATGCCACTAAGACAACTATAACAGCAAACGTCCGTTTCAGCCCCCTGCAGGAAAATGATCTCGCTAGGCGCACGCCGATAAAATCACCAATCAAGCCACCCAGCACAAAGAGAATCACAACGGGAAAATCTATTGGCCTGCTCTGGATTTCATAACTTACAAATCCAGCAAGTCCGTTCAGAACAATTACAAACAGAGAGGTGCCCACTGCCCGATGTATTTTAAGGCCCGCGCCCATTGTTAATGCAGGAACAATCAAGAAGCCACCTCCAACTCCAAAGAATCCAGAGGCAACCCCGACCAAAAATCCAAGACCCAGCACGCGGGGGTAATCTGCTCCATCAACGGGAGTGGATGCTTCCTCCTTCTTCCTAACCATTTTAACCGCGATTGCAATCATCAGGAAGGCGAAGAGGATCAGCAGAAGGGATCCTTTAACGGCCTTGTTCATATAACTACCGATATAAATCCCGGGAATGCTTGTGAGGGCCATCAGCGTTCCGGTTTTAAAGTCCACGTTTCCCTTCCGCCAGTGCATGATGAAACCTATAATCGCTGTTACCCCTACTGCAGCAAGAGAGGTGCCAACCGCAAGGTGAGGATCAAGACCAACAAAATATACGAGTAGGGGAACTGCAAGAATTGAGCCGCCACTTCCTGTAAGTCCCAGGGATAAACCAGAGATAATGCCAGAGACTGTAGAGCTTATTACACCTGCTATCCTCTATCACCTGAAATCACAACAATTCCGGGATTTTTAATGATTTTTGTGTAGAAAATTTCAAATTAATCGGCTGTTATCAAGATTTCATCTGAATATTCCAAGACTCGGCAGGAGTGTTATCGCCATGCTGAGCAGTCCGCCGAGTATCAGTGCCGGAACCGTCTGCCTTTTCTCTATTCCAAGCAGATAAGCCGCTAGGCTTCCTGTCCAGACACCTGTTCCCGGAAGGGGTATGGCGACAAAGATTGTCAGCCCCAGGAAGCCCCACCTCTCGACGTAGGGGTGGGCTTTTCTCCTCACCCTTTCGACGTAGTAGAGGTAGATGCTGGCCACTTTTCGCAGGGGTGTTTCTTCGAGCCAGAGCATCAGCCGGTCTATGAATGGGAGCGCCAGCGGAAGGGTGAGCGAGAGCAGGAGAACTCCAAGGGAAGCCGCCAGAAGGGTCTCCCAGACGGGATAACCTCTTCCGATGCCGTAGACTATCGCATAGCGTCCCTCAAACGTCGGGATGAGTGAGAGCAGGAAGACCTCAGCGAATCCGTTCAACGTCGAACACCTCCAGTTTAAGCGCTGTGATGATGGCGCGGTAGATGGGGAGCCACCACCTTTCGGTGAGCTCCACGAGAAGGTATGCCCACGGGCCGAGGAGGAGACTGAAGAGGACGTCGCTGAACCAGTGGACGTGGAGGAAAAGCCTTGAAAGGGCTATGAGAACTGCATAAGACCACCAGATGGCTCTGTATCTTGGAAATCTTCTGCTCAGGAACACCGCCAAGACTGAGGCTCTGGCAGCGTGACCGGAGGGGAATGCAAA
>WAPO01000100.1 GCA_015520705.1 Thermococcus sp.
GGTGGAGAACTGGTACTGGTATAGAAAGCTGATATCCAGAGGGGCTATAATGCTTGGCCGCGTTGCCCTGCCTAAAATCCGGGATGTAAAAGACCCTGTGAGCGGATTCTTCGCCCTGAGGAAAAAAACTGTTGAGAACGTCAAGCTGAACCCTGTGGGGTTTAAAATCCTCCTTGAGATTCTGATCAAGGGGAACTACTCTAAGGTTGTTGAAGTGCCCTTTACCTTCGGTCTCAGGCATGCAGGTGAGAGCAAGCTTGGTCAGAAGCAGATTCTTAACTATCTGAGGCATCTCTACCGTCTGATGAGGTGGGAGGGGGAGATTGACCGTCTGGTCAAGTTTTCAATTGTTGGAACAAGCGGAATCGCCGTAAATCAGTTTTTTCTCTGGCTTTTTGCTGGAATACTGGGAAAGGGCATTAAAAACCTCATGACTGCAAATATTCTTGCAACAGAGCTCGCAATTATCAACAACTTCACGTGGAATGACCTGTGGACGTTTAGAGACCTGAAACGGCGACCCCTCCACAGAAGGCTCCTGAGCTTCCATCTGGCGGCTCTGACGGGAGCTGCTGTCCAGTGGGCAATATTCGGGGCTCTTGTGTATCTCGGCATGAATTACCTCGTTGCAAACTTCATCGGGATAGGATTCTCATTCATTGTGCGCTTCCTCGTGAACAGACACGTCACCTGGGGCTAAGCTTAAATTTCCTTTCCTTCTACTCCCTCTGGTGATATTATGAAGCGTTTTCTTGAAGAAGCTGAAGTTTTTGATGCGGACAGTGTTCTGCACTACATAGCCGAGATAAGCCAGTTCCACAGGATTCAGGGTTCCAAGGAGCTCCCAGAGGCTGCTGAATACATAAGGGAGGAGCTCAGAATCTGGGGGATAAACGCCGAAATTCTGGAGGAAGTTTATGACGGGGAAAGGCATTATCTCACGCTGAAATCCCCGATAGCTTGGGACTTAATCCATGGTGAGGTTGAGATTGGGAACAGAAAGCTAACCACATCCAAAAGCCCCCTTCTCGTGATGGCACACTCCCCGAGCGGAGAGGCAGAGGGTGAGATAATCTACGTGACATCGGAGGAGGACTGGAAAAAAGCCGGCGGAAAAATCGTTCTGATTGACAGGGAGTGGAAGGAGAGCTATGAGAAGGCAAACAAAAACGGTGCTGTGGGCTTCATGGCATTCAGGGCTGGAACAGGAAAGGCACTGCCGTATATAGGGCTTTTCCTCACAAAAAACGATCTGGAATGGGCCAGAATTCCCGCGGTTGCCATAAGTGAGGAGGAAGCGAAAAAGATAATAGGAAAGCTCAGGAGCGGGGAGAAGGTTAAGGCGAGGATAAAAGTTGAAGCCGAAATCAGAGAGAGGCAGACTTTGCCCATACTCTACGCTGAGATTGGAAGGCCGCCCTTCATTCTCTTCACAGCTCACCTCTGCCATCCAAAGCCGGGAGCAAACGACAACGCCTCGGGCAGTGCGATGCTCATTGAACTCGCAAAAATCCTGAGCAGGCTTTACGATGAATCCTTCCGCTTCGGCTTTGCGTTTCTCTGGATTCCAGAGCATTTCGGAACGCAGGCCTTTGTAGAGAAATACGCAAACCTGAGCAAATATTACACCGGAATAAACCTCGACATGGTAGGAGGGAGCGAGGACAGGGCATCTTCAACCATCATGGTGATAAGAACTCCTCTGTCCAGATTTTCACTCATATCTGGACTGCTTGAATACTACATCGAAGAAGCCAATTCGGGAAGTGAAGGGTTTGGTGCGGAGCCCATCCCGGCACTCAAGGTAAGGACATACTCCTACACCATGGGGAGCGACCACGATGTTTTGAACCTCTTCGGGATACCCTCAGTGATGCCCATCACATGGCCCGATAGATTCTATCATTCAAGCGAGGATAGCGTGGAGAAGATAAGCAAAACAAGCCTTGAGATTATTGGAAAAGCTGTTCTGGCAACTGTTCTGGCTCTATCAAAGGCTGAAAAGGAGGAGCTCCAGCGGTTTGCAAGGGCGTATGCCATGAAATATCTTGGAGAGCTCGGCATGGCGAGGGAGACGGAGAATGCAGAAAAGCTCGTCATGACAGGTCTTGCGAGGGATTCAAGATTTCTGGGGATAGAAGCTGGCTATGCTTTTGAACCCCGGCCCTGGCTGGAATGGAAGAGGAAGGGCATGATATCACTCCGTTTTATCCGGGAACTTGATGAAAAAGCATATAAAAAGCTCAGGGAGATGGCGAAGGACAGGACGTTCCTCCTGCAGCTTCATGAACTGATAATGCTCGGGGAGATGCTCCCGGAGGAAGAAGCCTTCACAGCACTTCAGGAGGAATATGGGAAGATAAACAGAGAAAAGCTCAAAAAAGCGGTGGAAATACTGGAAGCTTTAGGGATTCTCTCCATTCTTTAACTCCTTTTCAATTTCGTTTATTTTTGTCATGAGTCTGTGCTTCAGTCTTTCCAGAAACTCTGCAGGGGCTGTTGCCGTATAGACATAGCCCAGCCAGCCCCGCTGGATCAGCTCTCTCTTCAGCAGTCCCTTCCTGTAGAGGCTTAAAACGTGCTCCCTGACACTCCTCTCGCTTATCCCCAGCTCCTCCTTGATCTCTGTTATTCTCATCGGCTGATTCTTATCCAGAAGTAACCTGTAGATTTTCAGCTCTGTTTTTTTTAACCCCAATGAGCGAAGCAAATTCTCAAGTTTTTCGTAGATATCGCTCATGGTATCACCCACAAACGCCTTCACACCTATGAAATCATATCTTCATATACATTAATAAACCTTGCGCAGATCAAATGAAAGAAATTTCACCCAGATAGATCCCCTCGGGGAGATACACCTCGCCTTTTTTGGCGTTCTTCAGAAAGGGTATCATCTTTATGCCGGATTTAACCTCAAAACCAGAAATGTAGGGGTTCACAGTCGGGAGGATGAGAAACCTGCCAGCCCTGAGGAAGCATTTGACCTTCTTAGAAACACTGCCAAATTTTATGCTTACAGCAGGATGAATGTGACCTAGATACGCGCTCCTGAATTCAGCTTCAGGGAGGTTCTGGTGGCCGTGGAGGAACAGGATGTCATCCACAAGGAAATAATCTGAAACCTCCACATTATCAAACTTTCCCGCGACATCCTCTATCCTGCCATCGTGGTTTCCCTTGGTTATGAGAACTCTGATATCGCCGAGCTCCGAGAAAAACCCCATGAGGAGACGTTTTGTAAAAAGTCCCATGCCCAGAGGCTCCTTCACATCACCTAGGATTACAAGGGCATCCGGGTCTCTGGAGGTTATGAAGTGGGCGAGCATCTCCTCAAACCGGGTTCTTATTCTGAGCCCGCGGGGAGCCTCAAAGGCGATATGAGGATCCGCAATGAGAAGGGTTCTGCCGAGGGAAGTTTTTAACTCAACAGAAAGCTTTTCAAAAAGCCTAAACTCCAAACCTACCACCTTCGGAAGGAGGGAACAGAAGGGGGCAGAAGCCCCGATGAAATCAGATTAATCCCCTTTCTTTCCTTCTCTGCCTCTTGAGTCTCCTAACCCTCTTCTTAATCCACTTCCACCTCATCCTGCCCTTCTTTTTCCATTTCCTTGGCCTTCTCTTCATGATGATCACCCCTGTAATCGTTCCAAGTGCGCTTTTATCCCTCCCTTTTTAAACCTTTCTATTCTGGCTTCTCTATATTGCAAACATGAAATAACCCGAGCTTAACCTTTATCCAGAAAATCCAGCGTTCCTCAGTCTGGTTCCGGAATGGAATATTTACGCAAATTCTGACCGGGTTTTTGGTCGTCAGATATCTCTAGCAACCTTAATCCACCAATGCGATTGAAATTCTATCGCAGCATCGAATTTCAGGCTGGAAAATTGCCTGAAGGGAAAAACAGCCATCGTAACATCTGCCTGAGAGTCACATCCCGGCAATACACAAAAGGGAAATAAAAGGAAGGTGCATACAAAAATCGGTGAATGTTATGAAGGTGGCGTATGTTCAGATGGAGCCCAGACTGCTTGATGTGAACCGGAACCTCAGTAAGGCTGA
>WAPO01000101.1 GCA_015520705.1 Thermococcus sp.
CCAGTATGCCGGGCTTTATCAGAGGGAGCATGATTTTCCGCCACACCTTTATTCTGGATGCCCCGTCTATTATGCCCGACCACTCAAACTCCCACGGTATGGTGTCGAAGAAGCCTTTCATCAGCCAGACTGACATCGGAATCTCAAGGGCAGCCCTCGCGAATATCACATAGACGAATGAATACAGCCTCACAATGTCCATGCTCTGGGGGAACGTCAGACGGTAGAGGAGGTAAACGCCCACGATGAGCGCAACCCCCGGAAAAGCGTGCAGGACAAGGAGGAGAACCATCATGTGCTTCCTTCCCCTGAAGTTGATCCTCGAAAGGGAGTAGCCCGCGAGGGTGCTTACGGCTGTAACAACCCCTGCGACACCGAGGGCCACAACGAGCGTGTTGAGTGTTATCCTAAGGATTGGAGCCCGGATTCCTCCTGTGGTGGCCAGCTTTCCGTGAAAGACGTTAATCCAGTTCTCAATGGTTGGATGGAATGATCCGGGATTCAGGTTTGTCACCATATCAGTGCTGAAGCTTGATAATATGAGCATGGAAAAGCCCACAATCAGGGGCAGGCTTGCAAGCAGGATTGCCAAGATTATTATTCTGCCGTATCTCTTTGGTCTCGTTTCAACGTCCTTCATCAGAAGTCACCCCTCGGTCTTTTCATCATCCTCTCGAACTGCAGGACCTTCAGGGTCACAAAGCCGCCGATTATGCCGATAATGGATAGAATCACAGCTGCAGCCGCGGCCAGGCCCTGATCCTGCTCGCCCATTCCAAAAGCTGTGTTGAAGACGTAGAGTGCAAGGGTCGTCCCGTAGTCGCTGTTTACAAGATCCCACTGGACGAGAAGGAAGAGATGGGGATATGTCGTGAGCAAACTTAGGAACTGCCATGTGAGGACATATAGGAAGTGCCACCTGATCATGGGTATGAGAATCTTCCTCGAAATCTGCCATGAGGATGCGCCATCTACCCTTGCGGCAATGATGAGTTCCCTCGGAATCTGATTTAAAGCTGAAGTAAAGACTATCATACCAAAGCTCACGCCGACGAGGCCGTTGACGAAGATTATTATGCTCCATGCCCCCCACGGGACGATCTGGCCCCACGGAATAGGGTGTGAGACTATGCCGAGCTTCATCAGAATTGAATTCAGCGTTCCAATCTCACTTCCGTGGAAGAAGTAATACCACACGAGGCTGTAGACCGCAATCGGGGACATCCTCGGCAGGAGCCAGAGGAGCCTGAAGAGCGAAGCTGGCCTCTCATCTATAAAAAATGTCGCCAGAGCCAGCGCCAATCCACCAAAAACGTTTATTATGAGAGTTATACCTACAAAAACCACTGTAGTCAGGATAACAGCCTTAAAGGTCGGATCGTGCTGGAACATGTAAAACAGCCTGTGGTAGTTGTAGAAGCCCACAAAATCGGTCAGATACTTCTCAACATTCCAGTTTCTCATACTCGTGAGGCTTATATAAACAGTCAGGACTAAGGGCACGAGGTAGAAGAGAACCACCATAACTATCATCGGAGATAGAAAAAAGGAAAGGGCGGCAAATCTGTCCCTGTTCATGTCACCACCTCATCCCTGTGGAAACTTCCAGCCCTTTGGAATCTCTCCGGAAATCTCGACGTTCTTGGCAAGCTCCGGATCAGACTTAACCTTCTGTATTATGTAGTCCACTGCCTGCTCCGGTGTCATCTCGCCCCTGAGAACCTTATCCACGGCCTCTTTGAAGATGTCGGCGAGTGCAGGATACTTCGGATGAGCCGGGGCCAGATGGGTGTATTCGAGCATGTAGCTAACGTTTGCCAAGAACTGGGCGTTGATTGGATTCACCGTCGCCTTAACTATGTCCCTTATGTTGTCCTTCACCTCTGGACTTAGATCGAGATTGAGGTTCTTCAGATTGTTTAGCCACTTTTCATCTTTAATGAGTTCTGCGGCAGCTTTTCTGACGGGCAGATGGGCACTTATAACGCTGTGGATTGCGTTTATGTCGGGGTCACTCGCCTTTATGAGCATGAGGAAGGCGAGCTCATGATAGATGTCCTTTAACTCGTCATACTTCGGGTTCTGCTCGCCTGCCCTTGAGTTTATCATCCATACGAAGGGCTGGCTGAGCGTTACAGGCTTGTCGCCCTTCTCCCCTGCCGGGAAGAGCGTGTAGTAGAACCAATCTCTGACCTCCTCCGGCTTCAGCCCCCTTCCATGGTAGTACTGTTTGGTCTGCCACTCAGTCCAGTACCATGTTCCCCCGATATCAAAGAGGGTTTTGCCCTCGACGATTGTCGGGTGTATCTGCTTGGCCCAGTCCCAGCTCATGATGTCCTTTGGAAGAAGACCATCCCTGGCAAACTTCCACTCGACATAGAGCCACTTGTAGACCGCAGGGACATCAACGACGAGCTTTCCTGTCTTTTCATCATAGAGCTTTCCTCCAAAGGCGAATATGAACTGGATTAAGTCTGGGTGAGCCGAGCCCTTTCTGTGAATCAGTCCCCATTCAACACCGTTCTCCTTGGCCTTCTTGGCCCAATAGTAAACATCGCTCCATGTAAATTCGCCCTTCTTAACCTTCTCATCGAGCCCGTTCAGATTAAAGCCAATCTTCGCCGCAACGTCCTTTCTGATGTATAGAGGCCTCGCCTCGGTGTCCTGCGGCAGGCCGTAGAGCCTCCCCTTGAACTTGGACGCCTCAATGAGGGATGGATAAAAGTCATCAATAACCTTCTTGTAGGCCTTTGCGTAGTCGGTTATATCGAGTATATAGCCCTCATCGGCCAGCGTTGGAAGAAAAGCGTAGCTGTTTACAAAAAAGTCGCCCGCCTGTCCGAGCTGCTGTTTGCTGAGGTATTCCTTGTATGCATCCTGGAAGGAGGCAACGTAGTGGGTATCTGTAATGACTATTTTCACCTTAATTCCGTTCTGCTCCCAGATTCTGTTTATTCTTCTCGCTGCCTCAACGATGCCGTAAACCCTCATAACGCTGTTTGGGTCACCTGACCCCCATGCCGAGAACTTCACTTCATTAATTCCGTTTTTCTCAAGAACCTTACCAACCGCAACTGCATCTTTCGTGAAATCGCCGGTAAGCTGAACCTTCGCAGAAGTGGTCTGCGTTGTCCCTCCACCTATGCAGCCGCTGGCGACCACTCCGAGAAGCACTAGAGCCACCAACCAGATAACCCTCGCCTTCATTGGTATCCCCTCCAAAGCTTTCAAAACCAGAGCCCAGAAGGCTCCAAGAGGTTATTCAAGAAAGCAGACAGGTGTCACATTTTAGTTAGAATTTGTTATTTATAAAATTTTTGGAGTTTAAATTCAATTTAATAATTTATGACCGAAAACTATTTAATAATTATAAAATATTGTATAGCAGAATAAGGAGGTGAAAATATGGTCAGGGTTGTCATACTTGGACAGGGATATGTGGCAAGCATCTTTGCAAGCGGGCTGGAGAAGATAAAAGCCGGAAAGCTCAAGCCCTACGGCGTTCCCCTTGCAGATGAGCTTCCTGTTAAAATGGAAGAGATTGAAATTGTGGGCTCATACGATGTCGACACCTCAAAAATAGGCAAGAGCGTTTATGATGTGGCCAGAGAATACGATTCCGAAGCTTCTGAAACTCTCAGGGAAATAAAAATCAGAAAGGGAATACACCTCAGAAGTCTGAGGAACCTCCCCATAGAGGCCTCGGGTCTTGAGGATGAAATGACACTTATGGAGGCTGTGGATCATCTTGTAAATGAATGGAAAGAGATGAGAGCGGAGGTCTTTGTCAACGTATGCACAACCGAGGCTTTTCAGCCATTCGGCAACAGGGAAGAGCTTGAGAGGGCCATAGCCGAGGACAAGAGGGATAGACTAACGGCGACGCAGGTCTACGCCTACGCCATTGCGCAGTATGCAAAGGAGGTTGGCGGTGCCGCCTTCGTCAACGCCATACCAACGCTCATAGCCAACGACCCGGCCTTTGTTGAGCTTGCAGAGGAGAGCGGCATGGTTGTATTTGGAGATGACGGAGCGACAGGGGCAACACCGCTCACAGCCGACGTCCTCAGCCATCTGGCCCAGAGAAACCGCTACGTCCTCGACATAGCTCAGTTCAACATCGGCGGAAACAACGATTTCCTAGCCCTGACGGATAAAGAGCGCAACAAAAGCAAGGAGTTCACAAAAAGCTCCATTGTCAGGGAGCTGCTCGGCTACGATGCACCCCACTACATAAAGCCCACCGGCTTCCTTGAGCCGCTCGGCGACAGGAAGTTTATCGCCATGCACATTGAATACATCAGCTTCAACAACGCGAGGGATGAGCTTATTATAACAGGCAGGATAAACGACAGCCCGGCACTTGCAGGTCTTCTCGTCGACCTCGTCAGGCTCGGGAAGATGGCCGTCGAGAGGAAGGCCTTCGGAACGGTTTATGAGGTTAATGCATTCTACATGAAGAACCCCGGACCGAAGGACAGGCCGAACATTCCGCGCATTATAGCCCACAAGAAGATGCGTATGTGGGCAGGTCTCAGCCCGAGATGGCTCTGACTTTTTCCTTTTCCAAAAAGTTTTTTATTAAGAGCACAAACTTTTCTTGGGGAGGAAGAATGAGTTGGAAGAGAGGGGCGTATCCGGAATTCAGCCTTGAAGACGCACTGGCCGCTGTTTTTATGCTGAGAAATCCGACAGGGAGAAAAGCTATATCTGAGGAGCTCGGGCTTGGTGAGGGAAGCGTGAGAACGCTTTTAAAGAAGCTCTCCGCCCTCGGGATTATAAGCTCAACACAGAAAGGGCATTTTCTGAATGATAAGGGAGTGGAGCTGCTCAACCAGATACTGAACCTTTTTTCCGAGCCCATCAGTATTAAAGAAGTTGAGGGAATGCCCGCGGTCGCTCTGAAAGTCAGAAAGCCGCCAGAATTCAAGAGCATAGAGCTGAGGGACGAGGCCATAAGGTTCTTCGCGAGGGGAGCAATGCTTCTTCTTATAAAGAATAATGAAGCAGTTTTTCCCGAGGACGGGCGAAAGCTTGGTGAGATGTTCCCGGAGCTGGCCGAAAGAATAAAATCCCTGAATCCAGAGGAGGGAGACCTTGTGGTTATCACGTGGGCTGACGACAAAGCAAACGCCCTCAAGAGCGCAATACGTGTCGCTGTATCTCTGAAAGGTGATGAGCTGCCCGGAGAAATCCTGAATCTGACGAGGTGAAAGGATGAGCAGACTGATACTGGCGCTTGATGTGTATGAGAGAAGCAGAGCCCTGAAAATCGCCCGGGATACCCGTGATTTCCTCTGGGGGATAAAAATCAACTGGCCTTTGATTCTGGGTTCGGGCATCGGCATAATCCGGGAGCTGAAGGAGAAGACAGGCCTTCCGATTATAGCTGATCTGAAGCTCGCAGACATACCTAACACCCACAGGCTGATAGCAAAGAAGGTTTTTGAAGAAGGCGCTAACTACATCATAACCCACGGATTCGTGGGGAGAGACAGCGTCAAAGCCGTTATGGAGCTCGGTGAGACTATACTCGTTGTTGAAATGAGCCATCCTGGAGCTGAGGAGTTCATCCAGCCGGCCGCTGATAGACTCATCGACCTTGCAAACGACCTGATGCCCTTCGGAGTCATAGCTCCGGCCACACGGCCTGAGAGGGTCAGATATATAAGAGAAAAGCTCAGCAGGGAGATTAGAATACTAACGCCCGGGGTTGGTGCACAGGGAGGAAGGGCTAAGGAGGCTTTAAAGGCAGGTGCGGATTATATCATAGTTGGGAGGAGCATATACAGCGCTGAAAACCCAAGGGAGGCTGCAAGAAACCTGTGGGGTGAGACGAATGCTGAAGGTTAAGCACCCCCTGAGCAAGAAGGAGGTTAAGGAAATAATAAGACTCATGAGCGAGTCCTTCGGAGAGGAGGCAGCACAGAAGCTCATAAACAAGAAGGACAGGGTCGAGCTGGCCGAGTTTGATAAAACAACTGAAATAATACTCGTGAATGGAAAGCCGGCCTTCATAAAGAGGAAAGAGCTGATCTTCCCGCTCGTAATAGCCCTCTACAGGATTTCAAATGAAAGCGATCTGAGAAAATGGAGGAAGAGGGTAATAGTAGATGCAGGAGCGGTTCCCTTCATCCTGAAAGGTGCCGATGTTATGGCGGCCGGGATAACCGACGCCGATGAGGGAATCCGGGAGGGAGATTTTGTTTTTGTCGCGGAGGAAGACTATGGAAGACCTCTGGCAATCGGAATCGCTCTGATGGACGGAAGAAGCATGGTTGAAAAGCCGAGGGGAAAGGCGGTCAAGGTCATCCACCATGCCAAGGATAGAATATGGGAGCTGACGGTGGGATAATGGGGAAGAAGATAAGGGTTCTGGTTGGAGGGGTTTTTGACCTCCTCCATGTGGGCCACATACACTTTCTGTCGCAGGCAAAAAAGCTTGGAGATGAGCTTATCGTTATAGTGGCCCATGATGAAACGGTTAAGCGGATGAAGGGCAGAGCCCCAATAAATTCGGCTGAAGACAGGGCAGAGCTGTTGAAAGCCCTAAAAATGGTGGATGAGGTCTATATCGGAAGCCCGAATGAGATAAGCCTCGACCTCGTCAGAAAAATCAATCCCGACGTCATAGCACTCGGCCCTGACCAGTTCTTCAACGAGGAGAAGCTGAAGAAAGGCCTGAGGGAAAAGGGGATAAATGCAGAGGTTATAAGAATCCCCTACATGTATAAGAAGGACAGGGCAAAAACGAGCAAGATAATAGAGAGGATTGTGGAAACGTTCTGTGAGTGATTTCAGCGCCTGATTTTAGCACTGGAAGCATAACCCCGATTTGAGCGGATTAGGTTTAAAGCTTGAATTTTGAAATATACTCCCTCAGGAATTCCGGATCCTCTCTCCTGACAGCGCTCATGAGCTCATCAAAGTTCTTTTCTCCAATGGCCTTCTTGAGGTAGTAGTAGAGATTCACCGAATCCTCAACTATTATGCTCTGCCGCCTTCCCTCATCACCATAGAGCTCGATGAGCTTCCTGTTCACGTCGAGGCTTATGTAGAGGGTCTTCTGCTTCTTGACTTTCTTCAAATCCTCCCTTCCAGCTTTCTTCTTTGAGGGCTTTGTCAGTTCATCAACAGAACCATCAAACAGCCTCGGTATTTTATCCTTCTTATCCTTCGACAACGCTTACCACCTCTCTGGCGAGCTTGGTAAATGCCTTGGCAGCCCGACCATCCCCATCAAACTCAAATATGCTAACTCCCTTTGATTGAGCCTTTTCAAGGGCTATTGACTTTGGAATTATCGTCAGTAGAGGGGCATCAGGATATGTTTCTTTGAGCTCCTTAAGCCTTAAGGAGGGCACTTTTGTCTGTCTCGTGAATTTGTTGGGAACGAGTCCGAGAAGGGAGAGGTGCTCGTTTGTTTCGCTCCTTATCATCCTCATCAGGTTGAACATGAGCTGCATCCCTATGACACCAAAATAGCTGAGCTCCAGAGGAATCAGCACGTAATCAGATGCCGTCAGAGAATTGACAAGGAAAATCCCCATGCTCGGTGGATTGTCTATTAGCACATAGTCATAATCCGGTAGAATCGGTGTTATTGCCTTCTCCAGCCTCCTCTCTCTGTTGTATGCATTTATTATCTCTATCTCCTTCGCTGAGAGATTGAGATGGGAGGGAATCAGGTGAAGGTTCTCTTCGACTTCAACCACTGCATCCTCAACGCTGCTCTCCCTCGTCATTATCGTTCCGACATTGTTTTCAGCGTAGTTCAAAACCTCCATGCCTATGAGCCCGAAGGTCAGGTTGAACTGCGGGTCAATATCAACGAGGAGAACCTTCTTTCCCATCTGGGCGAGGGCAAAACCGAGATTAAGCGTCAGAGTTGTTTTGCCCACCCCACCTTTTTGGTTGGCTATGCTGATAACCCTTGCCATGCTACCACCCTGAAAGAGGTAAAAGAACAAAAGATGCTCAGGTCAGGTCCACGAAGTCTCCAAGGACACGGTTGATTTCGGGCGAAAGTCTTCTCTTCCTTTCTCTGCCGCCTGAGACTTTTCTAAACAGGCTATCGAAGCCATCGCTCTTTGTGAGCAGCGGCTTCTCCAGCTCCGGCATCACTATCTTCTCCTCTGTCTGGAGGGCGTTTTCCCCACCGAGGATGTGCGGTGAGTCCACACCCGTCATTATGACCATTGCCCTGACGACCTTGCCCATGTCCTCGTCGATTCTTGCACCCCACTTGATTTCGGACTTTGCTCC
>WAPO01000102.1 GCA_015520705.1 Thermococcus sp.
AAAACAACGACAATAAGGATGCTCACGGGAATCCTCAGCCCTACAGAAGGCGAAGTTAGGATACTCGGATATGACATTCGGAAGGAGAGGGAGAAAATAAAAGCACGGGAGCATATGGGCATCGTTCCGGAGATGGCCAACCCCTACGTGGATTTAACGGCAATGCAGAACCTCAAGCTAATGGGCGAGCTCTACGGGATGAAGAAAAGGGATATAGAAGAGATGGGCAGTGAGCTCCTTAAACTCTTTGAGCTCTACGACAAGAAGGACAAAAAGGTGAGAACGTTCTCGAAGGGCATGCGACAGCGCTTGATTTTAGCTATGGCACTCATAGCTGATCCGGAGCTTTTGTTTCTCGATGAACCCACGAGCGGTCTCGATGTAATAAGTGCCCGCATGATAAAGGAAATAATCCGGGAAAAGAACAGAGAGGGCAAGACTGTTTTTCTGACGACGCATAACATGAGCGAGGCAAATGAACTGTGCGAGAGAATAGCGATAATTCGAAAGGGAAAGCTGATAGCGATTGACACTCCGGAGAAGCTTAAAAAGCTCAGTAGAGGGCATGTATCCATAGAGGTTAGCTTTGAGCCCATGAGGTTCGAAGAAAATGCCATAAAAACAGCTTTTAAAGTAAAGAGAATAGGGGATAAAATCAGGTTATACACAACGAATCCGGACGCAACGGTAAAGGAGATTGTGAGATATGCAGAGAGCAGAAATTTGAAGATAGTTAGTTTAAGAACCCTCGCGCCCTCTCTTGAGGATGTCTTTATGGAGCTGGTGGGTGGTAGGAATGATTGAGCAGCTCAAAAGGTCGTTTGCGATTGCCAAAAAGGACATGCTTATCTTCTACCTCAAAGGACCTGTTGTGATAATGGGACTTATATTTCCCTTCTTCCTCTTCCTCGCATTCCTGATAGGCAGAAACCTTTCGGGTGATCAGCTTTTCATAGGCTTAACTGCAATGACCGCTTTCTTCACATCAACCGCTGTTGGTCCCACAATAATCCCGTGGGAGTGTAGGGGAAGGACTTTCGAGCGATTAATAGCATCCCCAGTTTCGCTCACCACAGTCCTCTTAGGAGATCTCCAAGCTTCCTTCTTTTTTGGTCTGGTTATTTCACTCGTCATATCAGTGCCGGTGATGTTCTATCTCTCAATTCACATTAACGTGCTAATCTTCTTGGGGGCGACGCTCCTCGCCATCGCGTGCTTCTCTGCCATGACAGTGCTCATGTCCTCCTATCCACCAACGGATATTCCGGCGGATGTTATGATGCTCTCCTCCCTCCTCAAGTTCTCTCTCCTCTTTGTGAGCGGAATCTTCGTGCCCCTTAGCAGGCTTCCTGCCTACGGGAGGGCGATTTCCTTCATCTCCCCGCTCACATACTACGTCGATGCATTGAGAAATTCACTGGGAGAAGGTTACCTCTCCTTATGGCTTGATTTGCTTATGCTCGCCCTTTTTGGCATAGCCTTCTTCCTGAGCGGAAGCGCAATCCACAGAAAAGTGCTGGAGAGGAGATTTACTTAATCACTTTTTTCTTTCAGTTCTCTGATTCAACTTTATATGAAAAATTATTTTTCATGAAAATATTTTTAAGCATCCATTCTCTCATTCGGGTGGTCAAATAAAATTGGGGGTGTCTAAGATGCAGTATCTAATAGTAGCCTTTGTAGCGTTCATGTTCAGTGTGTTCTTCTCAATAGGAGGGGTGGGGAGTGCAATAGCGATAGTTCCTGCGATGACATGGCTTGGCATCCCCCTAATGGTGGCGAAACCTTCAGGGCTCTTCATTAATACACTCTCGATGTTATCCGCAACACTCAAAAACATCAAACACGGCAAGCTTGATCACCGCTTTGGCCTTCCTATACTGGTGATGGCCACGCTCTTTGCACCGATTGGAGCTTATATCGGGAAGTTTGTGCCTAGAGAGTGGGTTCTGGGGATTTTTATTGTCTTTTTGCTGTATTCCGGCACGATGATGATATTCTTTAGGCCGATGCCGAAGAGTGATGATGGCAATCACATCATAGAAGGGTCACTTATTGGAGCTCTCGCAGGCTTCCTCGGAGGTTTGCTTGGTGTTGGCGGTGGAGGGATAATAAGCCCTACGCTGATAATACTGGGTCATGAACCGAAAAAAGTGGCAGTAACTACAGCCCTAGTGGTCTTCTTTTCATCCTTAAGCGGCTTTCTAACCTATTGGGGCATGGGGACACCTGATTGGAAACTTCTGGGTGTTGTCTCCCTCTCGGCAGTTGCCGGGGGCTGGATAGGAACTCACCTGATGCACTTCAAAATGAGCTCTGAGCAGGTAAAGAAGGCTATAGGGCTTATCCTTTACCTCATAGCACTAAAGATCATTCTGGAAGTTCTCTGATATTTTAAAAAGAAAAGATAGAACTGGATGAATCAGGCATGCAGTCATTCATTCGCCTTTACCCACTCAGTTTCAAGGAGCTTCTCTGCCGAAACCTCCACAGCCCTGTAGTAGCTTGGAACGTATAAGACAGGCATCCTCATAATGATGCTCTCATCAACCCAGCTCACTTCGGTTACCCCTTTGGGTTTGCCATGCAGGAGTATGTCCCTCCAAACCCTCCTATTAATTATGCAGCCGGGGTCATCACCGAGAAGGTCGAGCGTGTAGTGATATGCTCTCGCACGGCAACCCCCGCAGATGTTTCTGTAGGGGCAGCTCCTGCACTGGCCGGTAAAGTTGTCCCTGTCGCGGAGGAGGTTGAATATTCTGCTTGTCTCCCATATGTCTTTGAAGCTCTTTGTTCTCACATTGCCAACCGGCAGCGGCAGGAAGACGCACGGCGTAACAGTTCCGTCGGGCTCTATGCCGGCGTAGATTCTCCCGGCGCCGCAACCACCTATGAATTCCGCCAGTGTCTTAACGGCGTTATTCTCGCCTATATAAAAGTGAGCAGGGGTTACATTTCTACCTTGGCTTTCGAGGAGTGTTACCCTTGCATACTGGGGAGCAGTTGTGAGAATCTCAATTTTCCTCTTTTTCATCTGCCGGTAGACCTCTTTCATGAACTCCTCACGCTCATCAGGCGTCAGGTCAATCTTTACCATATCCTCAGCACGACCGGTGGGAATGAGGTTGAAAAAGATAACACGCCTGACACCGATGTTCTCCGCCAAATCGAGTATGTCATCTATCTCCTGATATGTGTCCTTATCCATGACAACAGCCATACCGTGGCTTATCCCTGCATCAACGGCATTTTCAAGCGCTTTTACTGCATGCTCCCATGCCCCGGGAATACCCCTGAACTCATCATGCTTTTCCGGCTTTGCTGAATCAACAGAGACCTCAACATACTTCAAGCCCAGATCGATAGCCTTCTGGAGTTTCTCTTTATCGGCAAACGTCCAGCCGTTGGTTGCAACGGAGGTGTGTATCCCCCTTGATGCAAGCTCCTTCACGATGCGGTAGAAATCAGGATGAATCGTTGGCTCCCCACCGCTGATAGCAACCGCCGCAACCCCCGCTTTATCAAGCTGATCCACGAGGTTCAGCTTCTCCTCAAGTGAGAGCTCTGTGGATAAAGGTCTGTCAGCTCTCTGGTAGCAGTGCTTGCATCTGAAGTTACACATGTTTGTGAAGTTCCAGACGATGAGGAAGGGACCGGCAAGCCTCTGCGGAACGGTAACCCCGTATTTTGCTATGCCCTCAAGGACAACCCAGATGCCGCGTCTTATATGGGGATCTCTAAGGAGAGCCTCTTTTACAGCCTCCTCATCACCTCTGGCAACTTTTATACCAAGTTTCAGAAGGAGCTTTATGATATCGGCCTGAAATCTTATCATAAGCGGGCATTCGAGAGATTCGCCTGCATAGATGCTGAGTGCCCAGTAAAGAGCTGGGAGCTCTCTGCCATCTATCTCGTACTTCTTTAGGGAAGGTTTTATAAGTGCTCTCGAAACAGGATTGCCGAGTATAATTCTAAATGCCCTCAGGGCGGTTGTGAGGTTATCTTTTTTCTCTCCGCCCATTCTATCACCTCCATGATATATGAAAAACTTCCTCCGTATAAACTTTTCGATACGTCGATTATAACTGATATATCTGATATAACCGGAAAATTTAAATAGTTTGATGTGAAGTCCATATTGAGGTGATTGTGATGGCGGAAGAAATTGGAAAAACAGGGTTTTGGACTTCCATTATAGGAGCGTTGCTGATACTGATAGATGGAATTTTAGTTTTGGCAAACAAGGCCTTCTATGGATGGCACTATGGCAGCATCAGCACCGTTGGATGGGTGGAGATAATTTTGAGCCTTACAATCATGGGGACGGCATACTACTACAAGAAGAGCCCAACAACGGTGGGGTGGACTATTATAATCCTTTCCCTGATTACCATGCCATTTGACGGAGGTTTTTGGACCGTAGGAGCATGGATAGCCCTTATTGGAGGGGCACTAATCGCATACAGGAAATGATTTCTGTTTTTTCTCTTTCCCTCTTTTTCCTATTCATCAAAATTTTTATATTTGTTTGACGTATCTGTTTTATTGGAGGGATAATGATGAAAGAAAAAGAAAGACACAAATTTGTCGGGATTGTCACTAGAATAATGGGCAGGTGGGGATACACCCATACGGATGGCAAGGTCTATGCATATCTTCTCCTCAGCAATGGCCCCATGACTATTAATGAGCTCACGCAGATTACAGGCTTAAGCCGCTCTTCTATCTCAACTTCTTTGAGCCGGCTTGAAAGGGATTACCTTGTAACGGTCAGGAAAGAGGGTAAGACAAAACTTTTCTATCCAATCCCAGCTTTTCTTGAGAAGTTCCTTAAGCAGCCAAAAGAGATCTTGGAGAAAGAGGTAAAGCCCCTGCAGAATATAATCTCTCTCATGATGAACCAAGTTCAATCTCAGGAACAGAAAACAAGGCTGCAGGAAATCCTCTATGATTTGAATGCCCTTGAATGCGTGCTCTCTGAAATAATTAAGATGGAAGAGGAATCAGAGTGCGTTAAAAAGTGATCAGCTGCATCCGTGCTCCCGCTTTTCCCTTTCTATCTTCTCCTTCCAGTAAGGATCAACCTCAAGCACCTGATGGATGAAAGCCTCAACGACATCCCTGATTTTCCCGTAAGCACCTGTAACAACCTCAATGCCGAGCTGATTGAAGAAGCCCACCGCCCTCTGTCCCATGCCGTAGGCCAGGACAACTTCTCCTCCGTGCTCTTTTATAAAGTTTGGCAAATCTCCGGGGCCATGCTCATCAAAGGGCACCTCAACAATCTCTGCTCCTTTAATCCTGTCTCCTTCTATGTCCACAAAGACGAAATACTTAGCCCTTCCGAAGTGGCCGCTGACTCTGCTTTCCAGACCTGTGTTATCTTCCGCCGGTATGGCTATCCTCATTTCAACCACCGAAAATAGATGAAGTTATGTGCATATAAAGTTTGTGCATATGCAAAAAATGAAAGGCTAATAGAGAATAACTTCTCCCCGGGATTCTCCACTAACCTCCAGAACCTCAGGCAGATTGGAGAACGCAATTATCTGATAAATCGCAGCTATCAGTAGCAGGATTGCACCGACAACAACTATCAGGGTTAAAGCTCCCCACCAGAGCCATTTGGCTGTTTCATGGAATTCCCTCACGCCGGTTATTTCATACATTGCTTCCCATGCCTGTTTCTGGAAATAGGCCGTCAGGACCGCGATGCCTATTATAATCAGCGCCATTAGGAACACAACGCCGAAAACTGCAAAGCCCGCTGCGGCTTCAATGTGGGTCATTTCATACCCCATGTGTCCAGAAGGCATGAGCAGCAGTCCCATGAGAGCCATGATAACTGCAATTATAATGCCGGCGAAGGCCACTATGACCCCGTAGAGGTAGTATCTGAAGGGCCTATCGTCACCCACTTTGTCCCCGATGCCCTTCAGCGCCAGCAGAATCAGAATGAATGCAACCAGCGAGAGGGCACTCCCAAACATGCCCACATACGGCACCACGCCGAAAAATCCAGACACTATAGCCAGTATCGAGCCTATCAAACCCAAATTCCTTTCACTCCTAATATCTACTTCCATCAATACCACCAGTAAATGTAACAATAAAACATTTAAAAAGTTTTGGAAACATAAAGTCCGGGAATAAGAAGAATGAAAGGAGCGGCTTTTGGCTTTCACTTCTCTGCAGTCTTTGCAGGTTTGGGCCTAGCGGCTGCAGGCGGCCTTATGCCGTAGCCGAGTATCTTGAACTTGAACACCTCTCCGTCTCTGAGGTGATACGTTACCTCTTTCGTTTCCCTGTCGAACTCAATTTTTTCCACAGGGAATCTGTAGTCCGGGAACTTCTCGTTCAGCTCCCTGATTCTGTCGGGATGTATTGGAACCCAATCGTAGAGCTGAATTTCCTCCTCTTTCCATTCCGTCGTGAGCATGTAGTTTGAGACAAATCCCAGCGCTCCTGTCGGGCACACATCGACGCAGAACTGGCAGAATGTGCATCTTCCATAGTCAATCTTTGGATGGGGTCTCTTCTCGACCTTCCCGTCAACCTCAATCCATGTCATTTCTATTGCTCTCGCCGGGCATATCTGGCCGCAGAAGTTGCATCCGACGCACTTCTTCCAGTCAAGGGAGTGGAAGCCGCGGTATTTCTCGGCTATCTGAGTCTTTTCATAGGGTATCTTGATTGTTACAGGCTTTTTGAAGAGGTATTTTAAGCCAAGCCATGGCTTGATGTATGAGGGCTTTTTCCTGATTCTGCTCTCGGGTGCGACTTTAAACTCAATCTCCTCCATCTTCATCACCTGTCAATATCGGGCGGGCAGTTGTCGAGACTCATCAATATCACGGGCACGTCTGCTATCCTCGCCCCAACGAGGAGCTGTTCAAGAACCCTGATGCCGTGTGCAATGCTCGGCCCTCTTATCTGAACTCTGTAGGGCTTGTTCTTTCCGTCGCTGACGACATAGGCACCGAAGTCCCCCTTTGTCGATTCAACATGAGCAAATGCATCTCCCGCAGGGACTTTAAAGCGCGGCAGGTTCTTCAGCCTCGGATCCTCAACCTTGTAGGGCCCGCCGGGCGGCCCCATCTCAACGAGCTGCTCAAGGATGTATAAATCCTGCTCAAGCTCATATCTCCTGACCAGTGCCCTTGCCAGCGCATCCCCGTCCTTAAGGACAGGAACCTCAAAGTCGAGCTCCGGGTATAGGAGATAGGGGTCGGCCCTTCTCACATCATAGGGGACTCCTGTTGCCCTTATGTTCGGCCCGGTAACGCCTTCAGCGAGGGCAAACTTCTTATCCATGACGCCTATTCCCTCCATTCTCCTGAATGTTATGTAGTTCTCGAAGACGAGGTGGTCAAAGTCTGGCAGCTTGCCTTTGATGTATTCGACGGTGTCCTTCAGCTGGCGGAGCCACCTGTCGTTCGGTATGTCCCTCCTGACGCCGCCGGGAATTGTGTATATGTGGTAGACCCTCGCACCCGTGAGCTGTTCAAAGAGAGCCATCAGCCTCTCACGGTAGGCTGCGGCCCACTGGCCGGCGGTATAGACACCGAGCTTGAAGCTCAGACCCATTATCCAGAACAGATATGCCGAAACCCTCGCCATCTCAAGAACCGTCGTCCTTATCCACTGCGCCCTCTCGGGGATTTCCCATCCCAGTATCTCCTCCGTGGCCATTGAGTATATCGCTTCAGGGACATCGGGCTCAGGAACGCAGATTCTCAGGAGCAGGGCAATGTTCGTGTGCCATGGCCTGTATTCGGCAAGCTTTTCAAATCCCCTGTGGAGGAAGCCGGGGTTTGCTATGGCCTTGACTACCCTGTGGCCGTCCATTTTGAGTATTATGCTGAAGTTCTCCGTTGCCATGTGCTGCGGCCCGAAGAACAGCTCATAGGTATCCTTGTCAAGGGGCAGGAGGTCCATACCGTTCTCTCTCGCTTCCCTAACCAGTTCGCTTTGTGAAACCATCATTATCACCTCAAATCACGTAGTTGTCTTTGTTCTCATCAAACCTGTCCAGAATCTTGTATTTTCTCTTTACATAGCCCAGCATGTCGAAGTCCTTCCTGTGCGGAAACAGCCCCTGCTCCTTATCGTCCAGAATCCACGGCATTTCCATCTTTTCATTGCCCTCGAAATAGACGCCGAAGAAGTCGTGGGCATCCCTCTCGTAGGTCTCTGCAGCGGGGTAGATATCTCTGACCGTTGGCATTCTGGCTTTATCCAGCTCCCTTGGAATCCTCGTTCTTACCATGGCATGCGTCCTGTGGGTTATGCTCCACATCTGATAGACCAGTTCGTATTCTCCATCCTTGAGCCAGTCGACAACCGTTATCTGAAGCATCAGCTCAAAGCTGTTCTCTTTAAGGGTCATCAGGAAGTCCTTTATCCTCTCCGCAGGGACTGTGAACTCAACCCTTCTCTCCCTTCTTACCTTTCCCTCTGCGTAGGGTGCCTCTTTGAGTATCTTCTCAACTATGGCCTGCTCCCTCATGCTCACTCCTCCTTTTTCCTGTCCATCAGCCATGGAATCCACCTCCTCGCTTCCTTCTCACGCCAGCCCTCGCCGAAGAGCTCGTCCTGATTCTTCCTGTAGTATTCGTAGTTCTCTTTATAGCGCTTCCAGCCGTCGGCGGTTCCCTTCTCAATCATCTCCATGATTTTGTTTATCCCGTCCATCACCGCCTCAGGCCTCGGCATGCATCCGGCTATTATGACATCAACGGGAATATACTTGTCTAGGTGCTTGATGGCGTTGTATGCATCCCAGTAAACTCCACCGTTTAACGGGCATGAGCCGTGGGCCATCACATACTTTGGATCAGGCTGAAGTTCATAGGTTATGATGATTCTCTTCAGCGTCTTCGGGGTTACATAGCCGGTTATGAGGAAGAGATCCGCCATCCTCGGTGCCGGGTTCGGCATCATACCGAATCTTTCAAGGTCGTATCTGGATGTCATGAGCGGCGGCATCTCTATACCGCCGCATCCCGTACAGAATGCAACAATCCAAAGGCTTTTCCTTCTCGCGAATTCAAACAGCGGTTCAAATAATCGCCAGTCTACCATTTTCATCACCTCACAGAGCTGCAAGTATGGCTCCGGCTGCAGCTATTATGGTTGGCCACTTCCAGTAGAATCTTGCCGCTTGGTCTATTGTGAATCTCGGGAATATTGCACCGATGAATATTGCGACCATAAGCACAGCGGTCTGTTTGATCAGGAGCACAACGAGGGTCGCCAGTGTATTGATGATGGGGCTTGCGAACGCCGTGATAACAGCCCCCCCGAGGAATATATTGCTGAAGAACAGCGTTTCAGCGAACAGAGCAATTGCATGCTGTATCTGTAGTATTCCCATGTGCTTTCCTCCGAATTCAACCATAGGACCGAGGGAGATTTCACCGGGGGCTATCATTATGTCGAAGGGTTCTTTGCCGAACATGGCCTGTAGGACAAGGTCGTAGGCCACCGCCGCCAGAAGCAGGGGAAGGGAGGTTATGCTCCATCCCATGCTCTGCTGGGCCATGACTATCTGATACGTGCTGAATGTGCCATAGAACTCACCCAATGCAACTATTGCAAAGCCAAGAGGCACCTGTATGGCTAGCAGTGTGAGCAGTGCCCTCTGGGCACCCAGACCTGCCCATGGATTTCCCGAGCTCATTGCGGCAAACATAATGCCGAGCATTGGAATTTCGAGGAGGAATGTGATGAGTATCAGGTCTCCGTATGCCCTTAGGATGCTCACTCCGCCGAGGGGAATGAACATCAGTGCCAGTATCGTTGCTCCCAGCGCATATATAATTCCAAAGTCATAGATCAGTCCGTGCGTTATGCTGCTCTTCTTTGAAAGAAGCTTTATGGTATCGAGGATGGGCTGGTAGATGGGCGGCCCGACCCTCCTGTGTATTCTTGCCGTCACTATTCTGATTATCCCCATGAACATGAATCCCACAAAGGTTGCATAGAGCAGGATTAACAAAGCCTTCAGTGCTGTCTCAATCACCATCATTCTTCACACCCCCCAGAGTGCAAGTATTATCAGGATTGCTGCAAGATACCAAGCGTATGCCTGCACGTTTCCGTTGTATATGTAGTGCCTCAGCGTCTCTGCGAGGTCTTCGACCCAGCTACCTATGTCCTGATAGAGCCTGTCAAAGCTCATCCTGAGCCAGAACGCAAGCGTCTCCTTAAGCGGAAGGAAGAAGTTTCTCCTTATGGTGAGGTTGTAGTCCATTGTGACAGGGTTTCCTGCCTGATATGTATCTGTAACCGGAACCCTCCTGACCTTTGCGCCGAGGAAGTATATCACCGCCGCTATGAGGATTCCCACGACGAGCCATATCGTAATAAACAGGCCGTTGTATCTTCCAAAGCCAAGGTTGAGCTCCCATATTGTCCCCTGAATAATTTCCTTGCCGAATATCTTGTTGAGCTCGCCGGCAACAATGCCCGGAGCTATACCGAAGACGACGTTGAGGAGGGCAAGGATGCCCATGGCTATCGCCAGCGGGAGTGGAGCGTCCTTTGTGTCATCAAGCTCAGTTGGCCTCTGGCCGAACCAGACAGCGTATGTAAAGCGGATGAGGTACACGAAGCCTATGGCACTTCCGAAGAACAGCATGCCGCCGAGTATGGGCATGTTCTGATGTATAACAGCCTCGAAGATCAGCCATTTGCTTGCAAATCCAACAAGCGGCGGGATTCCTGCCAGGCTGAGTATTGCTACGAAGGCCATGGCAAACGTTACGGGCATCTTCTCGGCAAGACCTCCCATGTCCTTGAACTGTGTTTTTCCTGTGCGGTGGATTATGGTTGCCACTATGAGGAAAAAGAGCCCTTTAAAGAGCGCATGGCTTATCGCGTGATATATGGCCGCTTCAATGCTCAGAGCTGTTCCAACACCGATGCCGACCAGAATATATCCAATCTGGCTTATGCTGGAGTAAGCGAAGAGCTTCCTTATGTCCTCCTGCAGAGCAGCCAGAAGGCCGCCAACGATTATCGTGATGCCCCCGAGGAAAGCTATCACATATCCGAACTTCGGTGCGGCTCCAATATTTCCGAACTCATACATGAGCCTTGTTCCGAGAAGGATGTATATGACCAGCATACCGTAAACCCCTGCCTTGCTCAGAACCCCGCTGAACATCGCTGTATAGCTCTGGTTGGTCTCGCTGTAGGCATCGGGTGCCCACACGTGGAGCGGGAAGGTTCCTGCCTTGACGCCAAACGCTGTGAGGAAGAGACCGAAGATAAGCAGCAGCTCGTTTCTGCTGAAGAGTGTATCTGAACCCATTACGCTCCTCATAGCATCCTGATAGAAGACTCTCTGAACCGATGTGAAGTCAAATGCCCCGACCTTTGCGTAGATTATGCCTATTGCTATCAGCATGGCATACGCCCCGAGGACGCTCAGCAGGAAGTATTTGAGGGATGCCTTTCTGTTGTATTTGAGCACCATCATGAATGAGGCAAATGTCATAATTTCCCAGAATATGAAGAAGCTTATCAGGTCGTCGGCCAGGAAAACCCCGTAAACTCCTGTGAGGCTCATCAGGGCAAAGAGCCATTCATAGCTGTCCTTTGCTGTTGAAACCATTCCAAGCACTGCCGCAAAGCCCACAACTCCAGCAATCATTGCAAATACCCAGCTTAGGTGGTAGAGTATGAATTCGAATTTGAAGCCTGATAGCACTATTGAATACTGTATGCTCGGCTGTGAAGCAAGAGTCTGATACGCCTGAATTAGGTATGCCAGCGGCACAGCAGCACCGATAATGGCCACCCCTTCCCTTATGCCCTTCACATCAAAAATCCACGCCAGCACTCCAGCCAGCAGGGGAGCAAAGATTATTATCATGAGCTCGTTGATCATGGACTCACCCCCGGTAAGAGAGGAACGTTTTTAATATACTGGGATACGTTGTAGAGGTCTGCTGCGGCTTTTTGGGCGATGTTCCATGCCGCATTTGGGAAGACTCCTATTACAATTATCAGGGCAACCAGCAGGAGCATTATAACCCCCAGGGTAAAGTTCTCTTTGACTTTTTCCCCGTTAGCGCTTTCGAACCACATCGTGTGTATCAGCCTTATGTAATAGACCGCCTCCACAAGGCTTGCACCGAGAATCAGTGCAATCACCCCTGTTTTCCCGACTTTTAGAGCGGCCAGGATAAGCTGTATCTTGCTCCAGAAGACGTTGAACATTGGGATGCCTATGATGCTTATTGCCCCAACTGTTATCGCAAATGCTGTCAATGGCATTTTCTTTCCCAGACCTTTGAAGTCCTCAATGCTTGTTCCCCCAAGTTCAAGCGCAACGTATCCAACAGCTAAGAACATAAGGGCCTTGACTATCGCATGATTCACCATGTGAAACACACCTGCACTCGCACCAGCCTGCGTTCCGAGGGAGAAACCGACTGCCATGAAGCCCACCTGAGCTATGCTGGAATATGCAAACATCCTCTTGACATTGGTCTGCCTCAAAGCTGAAAGCTCCCCAATGACCACGGTAATTGTTCCAAGTATTAGAACCAGCCTCAGTATCCCTGTGAAAGCCTGGGTGTCCCTGAGGAGGTAGATTATTCTGACCATCGCATAAAGCCCCGCCTTAACAACGAAGGCTGAGAACATTGCCGTAACCGGATGGGGTGCCGCCTGATATGCATCGGGTGCCCATGCATTGAGCGGGAAGAGTTCGGCCTCAACGGCAAGGCCAAAAACTAGCAGTGCCAGTGCTGCCTGAGCGACGGTGGGATTTATGTTTCCGGCAAGCTGGGCAATCTGTGCCATGTTCAGGGTTCCTAGGGAGCCGTAAATCAGGGCTATGCCAACCAGGAAGAAGCTTGAGCCTATGCCACCGAGGACTATATACTTCATTGCTCCCTCGCTGGCTTCACCTGTTTTGTTGTAGGCGGTTAAGGCGTAGGCGCTTATTGCTGTGATTTCCATGAAGACGAAGAGGTTGAATATATCCCCCGTTGAAATCATGCCGGTTGCTCCGAGCATGAGAAGGAGAAAGAGCATTGCATACTTGTCCTTTGGCTCAACTCCTATGGACTTCATGCTGAACACTGCCATGAAAAAGCCCGCAACTGCAATTATCAGCACGAAAAGAGCTGCAAAATGGCCTATGTATAGGTTGATGCCAACCGGCGGCTTAAAGCCTCCTGCCATGATAATTATCGGTTTTCCACCTGTATAGACCTCTTCAAAGACCCACGCTGCTATGCCTGTCTGAACTGCGGTTATGATCACGAGGAAGGGCATCACTGCCTTTCTGCTGATTGTCTTAATCACCGGGACAAAGAACGCGCTTATGAGGGGCAGGGCTATCAGGAGTGAAGCAAATTGAAGGTTCATCCTCTCAACCTCCTAAGCTCCTCTATGTTGAGGGTCTTGTATGTTTCATACAGGTTTATGGCGACGGTTAATGCGAGGGCAGTCGTGGCAACACCTATAACTATGGCAGTAAGAACCAGAGCCTGCGGAATCGGATCAACCGCATTGTTGGGTCCCACGCCCTCGCTGAGAATCGGGGCGCTCCTGCCTGCGATGTAGCCTATGCTTATGAGCAGCAGATTAACCCCCGTTTCCATGATGCTGAGCCCTACAAGGATTTTCAGAAGGTTCTTCTTAACGAGCACTGCATATAATCCTATTAATATTAACGATACTGCGCCGAAGTAATAGACGCCTATACTCATTCTCCTCCCTCCTTCACCATGCTGTCGACGATTCCGCTGAGCTCTGTTCCGACCTTTATACCGATTATAGTGTAGATCACCGGAATGAAGCCTGCGCTGAAGAGCCTTCCTATGTTGCTGTGGCCCCATCCCCAGCTCTGCCATATCCAGTCAAAGAGGAAGTAGCTGCCAATCGCAAGGCCTATGAGGCCCACTGTGACGTAACCCATTCCTGCAAGCCCTTCTGTGATTTCAAAGCCTTTATGCGGAATTTCATAGACCGAGAATGCCAGATACAGCATCAGAAACGCTGTTGCTATCGTTGCTCCGCCCGGGAAGCCTCCTCCCGGAGTGAGGTGTCCGTGTATGAAGATGTAGCCGCCGAAGAGCACTATAAACGGAAAGAGCAACCTGCTGCCTGTCGTCAGAACAACGCTGCCTTCAGTCTTTGCCGTCCTTTTCCTCTTCTTCCTCCACAGCAGCGCCGCAACACCAGTTGAAGCTATGAAAAGCACAGTTACCTCACCGAGCGTATCAAAGCCTCTGTAGTTAACGACGACGGCTGTAACGGCATTAACTGCACCCGTCTGCGCCTTGACATGGTTGAGGTAGTACTGACCGACGAGCATCTTATCAGCCCCAAAGGGCACATGACTTAAAGCCAAAGCTATCCAGTAGCCGATGAGGAGGATTGTAAGTATTGCAAGGGCCCTCTTCATCACCATCTTACCCACCACCCGGGCTTCTCCTCTTCCTCTGTTTCATACCTCTGGGTTCTCTTAATGGCGAAGATGAAAACCGCAGCGCTCATGGCCGCACCTATGGCCGCCTCTGTCATCGCAACATCCGGGGCCTGCAGGAAGAAGAACAGGATTGAGGCCACCAGACTAACCGCGGCCATTCCCACAACCGCCGCCAGCAGGTCTCGCCACTCCACTGCAAAGACCGCCGCGGCGATCATGATGAATACCATGAGATACTCAATGCACTGAACGCAGCTTGTCATTCCTCTCCCCCCTCCTTTTCTTTCAGGGCTTCACGGTATCTGTCAACGACACTGCCCTTCCAGAGAGGGATGCCGCTTTTGTATGCGCCCCTGATGAGGGCATGGGCGCTTATCGGGTTCGTCAGAAGGATGAAAACTGCAATCACAATACTTTTAGTTATCCAGCCCCAGTAAAGACCCTTTCCAACTGCCCATATGCCGGTTCCTATGATAACTCCCAGCGAGCCGAGCGTCGCGCTCTTCGTTGCGGTCTGCATTCTGTTGTAGACGTCAGGCATCCTGATCAGGCCCAGAGCTGACAGGAAGTAGAAGAACACCCCAAAGAGCACCAGAAGCTCTCCAAGAGCCGATACTGCATTCATATTCCTCCCTCCAGATATCTTGCAAATGCTATCACTCCAAGGAATGCCAGCACAGCATAAACCAGAGCCACATCGAGGAATATCATTCTCCTGTAATACAGCGCGAAGAGCACCATGAGTCCCGTTGTTATTGTCGTCATGATATCAACAGCCACCAGCCTGTCGACGGTTGTTGGTCCCCTGAAGACTCTGTAGAAGCTCATAAGGGTTGCTATTGCAATTAACGCGAGATATATGTTGATGCCTATCATCCGAAGATCACCTTCAGGAATTTTTCAAAAGGCCTCGTTATGTTCTCCGAGGCGCCCTCAACGGTGGAGTCCTTAACGTCAATCCAGTGGATGAAATATCTATCTCCCATGACATCAAGGGTAATTGTCCCGGGTGTTAGTGTAATTGAATTTGCAAGGCTGAGCTTTCCAACATCGCTTTTGAGAACAGTCTTACATTCCACGATTCCCGGGTTTATTGGTCTCTTTGGATGGAGAACCCTGTAGGCAACATCGAGGTTTGCCATAATCATTGCCCACAGGAAGTAGGGTATGTATGCTGCTGCGTATGCTATTCTCTTGGGGTGCAGATTCCTAAGTCCGTTGGTCGTGAACAGCTCGTAGCTGAATGCTGCGACTATTAGAGACATCACAAATCCAATTTCCAGTTCCTGAACATCAAGGCTGCTCGTCAGAAACAGCCAGATAATAAAGAGTACGATAACCGTATAGAGATACCTGCTTATCTTGCCCGCTTCTCCCATTTATCAACCCTCCAGCGTTTAAAGTCAGTTCTTTTCAGGCTGAGCGAAGCTAATCTTTGGTTGTAAACAAATGCTTATAAACTTTATTAACTTAGAACAAAGGTTTAAAACTTTTGGTTAAAGAATAGGGGCCATTTATGTCCTTCGATGCTAGGAAGAGTCCCCTACAGTCCAGAAACGAATGCTCCTCCGGTAGGGAGAATTAATAAAGAGAGGGATATCTCAGTAAATTGAAATCCTTTTGACCCCCTCAAGCTTTGAGAGCTCATTTATAAGCTCCCCCGGAATTGGCCTCTCAGTTATTATCGTCAGCGTGGCCTCGGGGTAAAGCTCCGGATCCTCCGCCACAACCTGCACTATGTTTATCCCCCTGTCTGCTATTTTTGTGGCAATTTTAGCCAGAATCCCTATAGCTCTGGGCTCCGGCTCAATCTCGATGACGCCATATCCCACATGCCTTCCAACGAACTTCATGTGCACTGTGGGTTCAAGGTTGCTGTATATCTCCTTCAATTCGGGCACCTTGAGTATCATCGCAACAGTCTCCTTGACAACCCTCCTGTCAACATCGAGGGCTTTGGCTATCTTTGTGTAGGGAACTTCTATATTGCCCGCTTTGATCTTCATATCATCCGAAACCCTGAGGCCATACTTGAGCAGTGTTTTCGCTATCTGCTTCCTTACAGGATATTCATCAAAGTAATGCTCAATTTCCCCCCACATAGTATCACCCGGTACCATATTAGTCCAGCATTAGACTATTGCATTCACCAATATTAAAATGTTTCCATGTAACCATGAAGCCAAAAGGTTATGCATGAGTTTTATTTTATAAATTTTGCCGAAGTCTTTTAAAAGCCCATGCGAAGCAACGACCATGGCTGAAGTGATTCTCCCCCACACAGAGTTTCATGACTTGGGTGAAAGCATCAGACTCGTATGGCGCAGAACACTCTATGCAGATTTTGAGAAAAAAGAGCTGATAAGGGCAGTGAAGCGGAAGTATCACGTATCACCAGAGATAACCGCCAGAGACGGCAGGTTGATCATTAACACGGACTTCAGGGATGTGGAAAAATATCTGGCAATTTTCATCCAGAACAACCTCGGCACCCTCTTGAGGAACCTCCACACCAAAAGGAAGGTCATTTACATCCACGGGGGAATGGATATCCCGCTCCTCGGCTACAATGCGTTCGGCCTCATTGACAGGGGGACAAACCTCATCCAGATAAGAGGCACCAGCGGCTGCAATTTGAGTTGCATCTTCTGCTCCGTGGATGAGGGCCCCTACTCCAGAACGAGGATGCTCGATTTTGTCGTTGATGTGGATTATCTGATGAAGTGGTTTGACGAAGTTGCTCAAATCAAGGGGAAAGGGCTGGAGGCGCATCTCGACGGACAGGGGGAGCCCCTTCTGTATCCATTCATCGTGGAGCTTGTTCAGGCTCTGAGGGATCACCCCAACGTCTCGGTCATCTCCATGCAGAGCAACGGTGTTCTTCTGGACGATGAGCTTGTTGAAGAGCTCGCAGAGGCCGGCCTCGACAGGGTAAATCTCTCACTACATTCCCTCGATCCGGAGAAGGCGAAAATGCTGATGGGCATGAAGAGCTACGACCTTCAGCATGTCCTTGATATGGCGGAGGCCCTTGTAAATGCGGGAATTGATGTCCTCCTCGCTCCGGTTATAATTTTCGGGGTCAACGACGATGAGGCTGAAGCCTTCATAGAGTTTGCACGGAGGATAGGGGCCGGGAGGAGATGGCCTGCCCTCGGCTTTCAGAACTACATCCCCTACAAGTTCGGAAGGAAGCCGACAACAGCAAAGCTCGTGCCCTTCAAGGATTTCTACGCATGGCTTCGCTCGCTGGAGGTGAAAACAGGAATGAAGCCCCTCGTCCTGAAGCCGAGGCACTTTGGTATGGAGAGAAGAGAGTTCCTCCCGCTCGCCTTCCGTCCGGGAGAGATTGTCAAGGCCGAGATAGTGCTCCCGGGAAGGATAAAGGGCGAGATGCTGGCAAAGGCAAGAAACCGGCTTATAGAGGTCATAAACACCAATGCACGGGTCGGGGATAAAATCAGGGTGAAAATAGTCAGGACCAGGCATGGGATTTACATCGGAACGGAGGTTTGAGCCGATACTCTTTTAAAGTAATTTTCGAATTTATTACCGGTGGGATAAATGAAACGTGCCATATTAATTCTTGGTGTTGTGGTTTTGTTTATCATTTCTGTCATAGGAATCGCAGTGGCCAGCGAGTCATATGTTCTTTCAGATGTCTCTGGGGCATCTCAACGCAACGGAATTACAATCGTTGACAGGGACTACGGCTGGAAGAGCGCTCCGGAAAATCCGAAGGCAGTCTACATAGCTGTGTGGGCGCCAGATCCATACAGGGGTTACATTGAGAGGGCTCTTATTGGAGTGGTGAAGGCCAATGGCCTCACCCCCGTAGCTGTGGAGAATATTCCTAGATACGACCTCAGGGGGCGGGTGGTTCTTTTCTATTCCCCACTCATAGGAAAAGAAGACTACATGCTTACCGAGGAGCGCTCTATCTCTGGAATACTCTACTACTCCTACGCGGGCGACGCTAAATCCGCGGTTGAGACCATCAACAACGGTCTAACTTTCTCGGAGACTGAAATATCCAGGTCTGCAGATAAATTCTGTGGAGCCAGCACGGAAAGGCTAACCAAGATGAAAATAGCCAACCAGAGCTGTGCCACCGCCTACTGGTTCGATCTCAAGGCCAAGGTCGGGAAGCTCAGCAACGACAACCCCTATGAGATGATTGCCAACGAGATAGCCTCACAGCTCGACCAGTTCCTCAAGAGCGATGAGTCAGATAAACCTTGAGCTCCTCACTTTCAGTTCTCCCTTCTTCCAGAGTTCGAGAAGGATTTCAGCTATCCTTTTCCCTGCTTTCCCGTCCCCGAAGGGATTGGGAGCACCTGCCATTTTCCTGTAAAATTCTTCATCATTGAGCAGTCTCTCAACGTAATGCAGAGCCCTCTCCTTTTCAAGACCCACCAGAACGTTTCCCCCCGCCTCTATCGTCTCCGGTCTCTCTGTGTTGTAGCGGAGCGTCAGACAGGGCACGTTAAGGATTATGCTCTCCTCTTGTATCCCTCCAGAGTCCGTCATGATGAGCTTTGCGTTCCTCTCAAGCTTCAGGAAGTCCAGATAACCGAGGGGCTTCATCACGGTGAGGTTCTCGATTGATTTGACTCTCTCCCAGAGTCCAAACTCCTCAAGCCTTCTCCTCGTTCTCGGATGCATCGGATAAACGGCCGTGATCGGAAGGTCTTCAAGTATCTCCACGAGCCTCTCAAGGTTCTCCTTCCTGTCAGTGTTCTCCGCCCTGTGGGCGGTTATCAAAACATACCCCTTGGGTCTGAGCCCCAGTCTGTCAAGCACATCGCTTTTCCTTTCGGCAACTTCGGCGTTCTGAAGAACTGCATCAACGATTGTGTTGCCCACAACGTAGACTCCCGAGGTTATCCCCTCCCTCTCAAGGTTCCTCCTCGCTTCCTCAGTTGGAGCAAAGAGAATCTCACTCGCGTGATCCGCCAGAATCCGGTTTATTTCCTCTGGCATGGTTCTGTCAAAGCTTCTCAGTCCGGCCTCAACATGTGCAACGGGTATCTTCAGCTTCACGCTTGCAAGTGCCCCGGCGAGAACAGTGTTTGTATCCCCCTGAACAAGGGTAACATCGGGTTTTTCCTCCATCAGAACCTTTTCTATTTTTATCATCGCCGTTCCTGTCTGCTCTGCCTGCGTCCCGGAGCCGACTTCGAGATGGTAATCTATGCCGTCGAGCTCAAGTTCCTCAAGAAAGACCCTGCTCATCTCATAGTCGTAGTGCTGGCCCGTATGGACTAAGAGCGGCTTAACGTCGAGCTCCTCGAAAGCCCTGATTACGGGGGCGAGCTTTATGATTTCAGGCCTCGTCCCAAAGACAAAAGCGGGCTTCAATACTCCCCCCTCCCTATGCCCCTGAACACGAAGCCCTTGGGCGGTTCATCAATGAGGTGCCTTCCATCAACGAGAACCTTGTTCCTCATGAGCTTCCCAAGCTCCTCCCAGCTGAGTCCCCTGAACTCCGTGTGATCAGTCGCTATAACAGCCGCATCGGCGTCCTTCAGGGCCTCCTCAAGGCTTCTGTGGCTCCCTTCCACGTAGGGGTCGTAGGAGCGCACCTCGGCAACATCGTCCCTAATCGCCTCAATGAATGCATAGGCAGGGGAGTTCCGAGTATCATCCGAATTCCCCTTGTATGCAAGTCCAAGAACCACGATGACAGCTTCCTCAGGCGGGAGGTTTATTGCCTTCAGCGCATCAAAAAGCAGGTCTTTGGCCATCAGGGGCATGTCTTCGTTGATCTCTCTGGCCTTCTGAATGAGTCCAAAGTCCTCCCTTGCTGAGCTCAACAGCAGATAGGGGTCCTTAGGCAAGCAGTGGCCGCCGACCCCGATTCCGGGCGTGTGGATTCTGACCCTCGGATGGGTGTTTGCAAGCTCAATTGCCCTGAAGACGTCAATCCCATACTGATGGGCCAGAAAGGCGAATTCGTTTGCAAGGGCGATGTTCACATCCCTGAAGGTGTTCTCCATCAGCTTCACCATTTCACTCGTTGTTGAGTTGGTTCTGAAAATCTGTCCTTTGACAAATGAGCGGTAGAGAACCTCGGCAAGTTCTGCGCTTTCCTCTGTGATTCCCCCTAAAATCCTCGAGTTGTAAACAAGCTCCTTGAATATCCTCCCCGGCATGACCCTTTCAGGGGCGTGGACCATGTAGAAATCCCTTCCGGCTTTGAAACCCCTGAGTTTTTCAATCAGCTCGGCCATCCTACTGGTTGTCATTGGGGGGACAGTGCTCTCTATGATCACGAGGGAGCCCTTTTTCATAGCTCCTGCGACAGTTCTGACGGCATCTTCAAGATACTCCAGATTGGGGGTCTTGTCCTGTCTAAGGGGGGTCTGAACGCAGATTATGTAGATGTCCTTATCCTTGATGTCTCCGGGATTGGATGTGGCCCTCAGCTTTCCACTTTCCACAGCATTCTTCAGGAGATAATCAATTTCAGGCTCAACAATATGAGAGTTCCCTCTGTTTATTTTTGCAACGACATCCTTCCTTATTTCATAACCCACTACATTAAAACCTGCATCGGCAAACATTATGGCCGTGGGAAGTCCTATATACCCCAGTCCGATTACAGCAATCTCTGCTTCCCTCTTTTCTATCCTTTCCCTCATGTGCCTCACCTAACAAGTAGAGCGTAAAACCCAAATTTAAGGGTTTCCGGGAAACCATTTCAGAACGCAGATTGTAACATTTTCCAGCTGTTTTTTCTAACACCTTGGGAGTGCGGGCTGAAAAGGTGCAGGCCAGCATAAAAAGCACTATAAACAGGTAAATCATCAATTGAAAGCATTATAAACGTTTGAACATTAAATGCAATAGAGGTAAAAGGTGAAAAATAAAGCTCCACAATCGTTTTAAGGAAAGCCTTTTATTGCTCAAAAGTGTTCAGTATACCGGTGTGTAAGAATGAAGATATGGATAGATATTACGAATTCACCCCATGCTCACTTCTTCAAGGGTCTAATCAGGGAGCTTGAAAAGGGAGGTCATGAAGTTTTAATCACAGCGAGAGAGTTTGACGGTCTCACAGAGATAATGGACATGTTAGGAATGGATTATTACACAATCGGCAGACATGGAGGTGCCACACTGGAAGGCAAGCTCTTAGCCAGCACTGAGAGACAGCATAAGCTCGCCCGGCTGATAATTGAGGAAAAACCTGATCTTGCGGTGTATAAACACTCCGCTGAAGCTCCGAGAGTGGCGTTTGGCCTTCAGATACCTTCGATAGGCTTTGTTGATAATGAAACCGCAACCGGGCAGAACAAGCTCATCCTGCCATATACCAGTCTCCTCATATACCCAAAGGCCATTGATGCCTATGAACTCCTCAGAAGCGGGGCTGACGTAAACGGCATGAGGCCAATCAACGGATTCGCGGAGCTGGCACATCTCTACGGATTCATCCCGGATAGAAGAGTCCTGAGGGAGCTGGGACTCAAAAAACACGGCTACATCGTCATGAGAACCGAGCCTATCAAAGCCAACTACTTCAACGCAGACTCGGAAAAAAGCGTTCTGGAGGACATAATTCCCCTCCTGCCTGATATTCCTATAATCCTCTTCCCGAGGACGGAAGGACAGAGAAAGAGGTTCGAGCACTTTGACAATGTGATCATGCCTGAGCATGCCGTGGACAGCTTAAGCCTCCTTTACTACGCAAAGCTCATGATAGGTGCGGGGGGAACCATGAACAGAGAAGCTATAGCCCTCGGAACGCCGACAATCTCCACATATCCCGGAAAGCTTCTGGCGGTTACGAAGTGGCTCGTTGAAATTGGGGTGGAGTTCCATTCAAACGACCCCAGGGAGGTTGCTGAACACGCCTTTGAGCTGATGGAGAGAAACGGCCTCTACAGAAACCACATCCGGACGGTGATTTCGGGCATGGAGAACCCCGTCGATGTCATGCTGAAGGAAATAGAAACCTACGACGAAATAGGAGCCTTTGAAGTCGAGAAATCAACCAATGCCGGCAATCTCTGGAGTTATGTAGGCCTCAATGATGGCGGCGATAAGAAGAAGAAGCACTGAGAGAGCAAAGAACCTGAGAGCCGTTGAGGCTCCTTTTTTGAATCTTTCTCCGGTTCCCCCTTCTCCTGCTGTTATCTCCTTATACCAGAGAATCCCTCCAACACCTGCCGTTATAATAGCAGGGATTTCAACGATACCGTGGGGGAGGAGGGCAAGCAGAATTCTCTCTGCAGGAGCCTTCCCCGTGAAGTATGCAACTCCCGCCACAACACCGACTATAAATCCATTGAATGAAATGAAGAAGATCGGGCCGATGCCGAAGAATATACCTGAAATTGTTATCAGGAGGGCCACCGTGACGTTGTTCAGAAAAATCCTCTGGAAGTTTCTGAAGGGCTCCGGGGAGGGAATGCCGAACTCTGAGGCAATTCTATGGACAATTCTCATCGCACCTTCCGGGGCTGCAAATGAGAGGAGGAGTCCTATAAATATCGAGAGGAGGAAAACAACTCCAAGTACGGCAAAAATCCGCTTTGGAGAGGGCATCCCATCACCCTTCTTCGCGGAGGGCATTTTTTAGGGCTATCTTAAAGTCCTCTACGTTGACGTAGGGCATCTCAACATCCATGCGAAGGGCAAAGAAGTCCTCTACCAGATGCTCAAGCTCTTCAAGAGTGTGGTTCTTCAGGCTGTTTTCAAGCTCCTCAATTGTGCTCTCTGGGTGAATAAAGAAATCTCCCGTGATTTTTATGTCCCTTACAACCCCCTCCTCTTCATCAATCTCGACCCTTATAAGGCCCTTTTTAGCCTTGTGCTCACCCATGTGGTGCTTCATAACCATCCCCACCTATGTTAAAGCGGAGAACTTTTTAAAGGTTAATCCCAATTCAGCTCGGTGGTAGAGATGGCCTATGAAGATGTGAAAAATGATGTAAAGCTCATCCTTGATGGTGTCATCTGGGAAATGCTGGAGAGGGAAGGAAAGAGCTGGGAAGGGGAGATACTCTTTGACGACACCCCCAGCATGGAGTTCGGCGATTTTGCCACGGCGGTGTCCTTCCAGCTTGCCAGAGTATTCAGAAAAGCTCCAAGGGTTATTGCAGGGGAAATAGCAGGGGGCATAAAGGAAAAACTCCCTGAGAGCATAAAGAAGGTTGAGGTTGCCGGGGCCGGCTACATAAACTTCTTCCTTAACTATGAGGTTTTTGGAAGGGAGCTCGTTAAGGAAATCCTTGAAAAAGGCGACTCCTACGGAGAGAGCTCCGTCGGGAGCGGGAAGAAGGTCATCGTGGAGCACACCTCGGTTAATCCAACAAAGCCCCTCCACATGGGACATGCGAGAAACTCCATCCTCGGGGATGCAATGGCGAGAATCATGAGAACCCTCGGCTATGAGGTTGAGGTGCAGAACTACATAGACGATCTGGGCGTTCAGTTTGCTCAGGTTTTCTGGGGCTACATGAATCTCGGGGTTGATGACGTGGAGCCGGCTGTAGACAAGCTCGACCACAGGCTGGGCCTCCTCTATGTGAAGGTCCACAAAATGCTTGAGGAAAATCCAGAGGTAGAGCGGGAAATCAGGGAGCTCATGAAGGAGCTCGAAGAGGGAGAAAGCGAGCTTGCCGAAAGGGGCAGAAAGCTGGCTGAAGAATGCGTCAGGGCTCAGATGGAGACGACATACAGGCTGAACATTGCCTATGACCTCCTGAGCTGGGAGAGTGACATTGTAAAAAGTGGAATTTTTGAGGAGGCCTATGCAAGGATAGAGCAGAACGACAACTTTGAATGGGCAAAGGAGGGGAAATATAAGGGAGCATTCATAATGAAGCTCAGCAAACTGTTCCCAGACATGGAGAACCCCGATATGGTGCTGATAAGAAGCGATGGGACTGCGACGTACACCGGCAAGGACATCGCGTATCACCTCTGGAAGTTCGGCCTTCTAAGTGCTGACATGCTCTACAAGCTGTGGGACAGAAAGGACAGCCATGAAACATGGACGACAGCCAGAGACGGACAGAAAATGCCCGGCAGGTTCGGAAATGCTGATATAGTCATCAACGTTATAGGTGCAGAGCAGAAATATCCCCAGCAGGCGGTCAGATATGCGCTCAGGCTTTTAGGATATGAAAAAGAGGCGGAGAACTTCCATCATCTAGCATACGAGCATGTGGTGAGGCCAGAGGGCAGCTTCAGCGGAAGAAAGGGCACGTGGGTTGGTTTCACTGTCGATGAGGTTCTGAACGAGGCGGTAAAAAGGGCCAGAACTCTCGTGGAGGAAAAGAATCCCGCTTTGAGCGAGGAGGAGAAGGAGAAAATCGCAGAGGCCGTCGGCGTCGGTGCCATAAGATACAACATGATCAAATACTCGCCCGAGAAGATAATAACCTTCCGCTGGGACGATGTCCTGAATTTCGAGGGAGAGAGCGCCCCTTACATCCAGTATGCCCATGCCAGATGCTCCTCCATCCTCAGAAAGGCAGAAGAGGAGGGAATTGACCTTGAGACTGAGACCCTCCTTGAGAGGGCAAGTTTTGCGGAGCTTAACGACAGGGAGAAGGAGCTGATAAAGCTCCTGGCGAAATTCCCCGAGGTCATAAAGCTGGCTGGCAGGGACATCAAACCTCATCTGCCCGCGTGGTATGCCAACGAGCTTGCGAGCACGTTCAACAGGTTCTACATGGTGTCTCCCGTTCTCAAGGCAGAAGAGGGCATCAGGGAGGAGAGACTGCTCCTCGTCATGGCCACAAAGCAGGTTCTTAAGAACGTGCTTGAGCTGATGGGGATTGAGGCGCCGGAGAGGATGTGAAATTATTTTCCTCCTATAACTTTCTCAACAACAGGATCCACTATTGCATAGCTTCTATCTTCTTTTTTTATCCATCCCATTTTCTCAAGGTTTTTGAGGAGTGTGCTGAGCCTTGCGTTGGTTACTGGACCACTCTTAGCTTCTAGGTACTCACGGATTGCACTCCACTTCCTCAATCCCATAGCTATGGCGTGAAGTATTAAGGCGTATCTTGGGCTCCTCTTTTCAAGTTCCGAAAGTTCCTCTTGGATCATGGAGTGGGCTTTCCTCATTGTCAGTTTAAGGGCATCATCAAAATTTCTTTTTTTCCAGTAATGAAAACCAAACTCCACCAGCCACCCGGGAATTCCGTCAAGCTCTGAAACAGCTCTCTCTATCTCTTCTTTTTTAGGGGTTAGGCTCACTTCCTTGAAACCCGCTTGCAGGAACTCCGTAGAAAGCTTCTTAGAAAACGGTTTAATTTCAACTTCCTCGTATATTCTACCGTATAAAGGGCTCGAATAATCGTCCATTCCCAGAAAATCATGGAGAAGTCCCACCTCCGAACCTGTGAAAACAAAGCTCAGATTTGAAAGAGAGTCATAGGCATAAGCGATTGCCGCCAGAAGCTCCCTGCCTCCTTTGGAACCATAAAAACGTAGATACTGAGCCTCATCGAAGGCGATCACTATCCTTCTATTGAATCTATCCCCCAGCAGGTTCAGGGATTCCAGCACTTCTGTAAAATTGCTCTCCCTCGGTTTAATTCGAATCCCTCCGATATTCACGCTTTCAAGTGAAAATCCCCGGAGAAATCCCATCTTACCTCTCCCTACAATTATATTCCTGAGTTCATTTACAAGAACAGTCTGGCTGACGCTACCCCCTGAAGAGTAGAGTTTTCGTACATCGACATAAACCCCTATTCCCTCAAATTCATTGAGAGCCACTCTGAGAATGGAACTCTTCCCAATCCTTCTTATACCTATCAGCAGGGTCAGTGGATATTCCCTCATTCCCTCAAGAATGGCTTCTATTTCTTTATCCCTATCAAAGATTTCTTTCCTGTTTTCCTTGGGCCGCGGATCAAACAGCATTAGTATCGCCCCCGATACTAAGTATCGGTACCGGTACTTAAGTGTTTCTGAGCATCTGATCCTGCCCTTTCAATGTTGGACATTATATTATTGTTCGTTTCTTTTCATGTATCCTCAAGAGAACACTTTCACCCCAACCCTAAAATACCCCCTCCCTCTAATTTATTCGGTGGTTCCATGCGCGGAGTTATAGTGCCTCTGGTTACTCCGTTCAACGGGGATTATTCTGTAGATTTCCCGGCCCTTGAGGAGCATCTGGAGTACCTCCAGAAGGCTGGCGTTCACGGAATCTTCATAAACGCCACGACCGGCGAGTTTACAAGCCTGAGCATGGAAGAACGCAGGGTTCTGGCAGAGAAGGGAAGGGAGCTCGTTGATTCAGCTTTCTACCTTGTAGGAACGGCATCAACAAACACATTTGAAGTTATCAAGCTAACAAGGCATGCGCAGGACATCGGTGCTGATTACGCGGTTATCACGCCTCCTTACTACTGCCCGCTTAGTGACGATGCCCTCTTCATGCACTACTCCATGATCGCGGAGAAGACGGACATCCCGATAATCCTCTACAACATCCCCAGCTGTGCAAATCCAATGAGCATTTCGCTTATAAAGAGGCTCGCCCTTGAGTATCAGAACATCGCGGGCATAAAGGAGACGATAGACAGCATAAACCACATCAGAGACGTGATTCTGGAAGTTAAAGGGGAAAGGAGGGATTTTAAGGTCTTCACAGGCCTCGACCAGCACTTCCTGAATACGCTTGTGCTTGGAGGCGATGGCGGGATAATGGCGTGTGCGAATTTCGCCCCGGAGATACACCTCGCACTCTTCAAGGCCTTTGAGGAGAAGGACTTTGATAAAGCCGTGGTATATGCCCGGAAGCTGGCGGAGCTTTCAAGGGTTTATGATATCGCATCCTCCTTTGGCTCTGCGATAAAGCTTGCAATGAGCATCAGAGGCTTCTCGATAAAACCGGTTCTGAGGCCGCCGTATTTAATCGATGGAGAAGAAGTCAGAAGGGAAATAGAGAACCTGCTGAAAGGAGTCCTTCAGTGAATCTTGTATCTCAAAAAGGCACCGAGCCCGCCGAATGCCCTGTAGAACTGCTGCCCATCCTCCGTATCCAGCGAGATGATTTCCACGTTGGCCCCGCTCTCCTCTGCCATTTTTATGAACTCCTCGGCGACATCCCACTTCTCGAATGTCAGGTTCTGGCTGCCGCACTTGGGGCAGAGCTTGAGCCTCTTTTTATACACATGGAAATCCTGCTCGTTCATTGTCTTCAGCTCCTCCCAGCCGCAGTTGTTGCACTTCACGCGAACCCTCACCCTGTCGTAGCCCTCGCTCAGGAGGAGGGTGTCAACGGCTCCAAGCTCAAGGGCTTTTCTGACCTCCTTCTCACCGTAGGTTATCATCCCTGTATCCTTAACAAGATGCCTGAAGAAGTCCTGAATCAGCTTCCTCTCCTTTATCGCCTCGTGCTCCTTCAGTATATCGCTGGCCTTGTCAACGAGCTCCTTAAGCCCGTACTCGCCGCTGTAGCTTATGTCGAGAACCCCGATGATCTTCTTCCTCAGTTCATGGTGGAGGTAGTCCCCCTCAACGAACTCCTCCTTTGTGGGGCCCGGCCCGCCGATTATAATCCCCTTAAGCTCTCCAGCTTCAAGAAGGGGCAGAAAGGCCTTGTTGGCATGCTCCCCGATTCTCTTCATAAATTCATGTGTTTCCTGCTCCCTGATGCGCTCGTAACGCCTAGCCGACTGACCTCCAGCCCGGGTCTTTCCAGGAACGTTTGATGTCAGTTCCTCAATTACCTCTATCCTCTTCCCTCTCAGGATTCCAATGCTGGCTTCGTTCTTTTCCACGGTTATTAAGCCGTAGGCTTCCTTAACGCGGAGCATCTCCTCCAGGGGCTCTGTGATAAACGTCTGGTCACATCGATAGAGCCTCACCCTGAGCGGCTCTGGAGGAATTATGGCCGTCAGCTGAATGTCGCTGACGCCCTCCTGCTCGCTAACGTTGCCGACGAAGAGGGCCAGCCCCGTTGGTGGGGTCTGCCTGTAGAGCTTCAAATGCTGCATGGCCCTTTCAAGCGCCCCGAGGACGTTCTTCCGGGTGCTCTTTGATTTGATGTTCTGAGCGGTTCCGTATTCCTCCCTGAGCTGCTGCATGACCTTGTTGATATCGTAACCCGACGGAATATAGAGGGAAACGAGCTCCGTGGCCCGCCCTCTGATCTTCTTAAGCTCCTCAACCTTCTTTTTAAGCTCATACATTTCAGCTGATTTGTGAGACATGAGCATCACCTCTCCTGTTCAACTCACTGTAAAAAGGAAATCCGGGGGATTTAAAAAGATTTAGATGTCCAAAAATCCCCTATATCCACGAGAGCAAGACCAGAATGAAAACCCCCACAATTCCTCCCACCGCGACTATGAGGATGTTGATCAGATTGAACTCGACACTTGAAATCCCCATGTGGTTAAGAAGCCACAGAAGTATCAGCCCCACTATGGCATTCGCCGCGAGGAACTTCACGACCTTCCAGACAAACTTCATGATCAGGTATCCAACTAACGCCGCCAGCAGCAGGAAGATTAAGATATTAATCATGCACACACCTCCTTATCTCAGCTTCTCAAGGGCTTCCTTTGCTATCTCACCCAGAGGAACCCATTTCTTTCCCTCAAAAGGCAGAATCACCTTGTCCTCAACACCGCTGAGCTCTTCTATATACGGGACCGCATCCCTGACCCCGAGCTCCCCGAGGAGCATCATTGCAAAGGCCCTGCTGTTCTTGTCGCCGCCATGAAGCTCCTCCATGAGGATTTGAACAACCTCATCCCTGAGCTCCTCCATGTCCTCAGGAAACATGCGCACGAGCCTGTATGACAGAACCATGGCGTTCTCCTTTACATAGGGATTTCTGTCCTTTGTGAGCTGAATGCTTCTGGACATTATCCTTTTCACATGAGGTTTAACTATGAGGGCATTACTTTCTGCCACGTTATTTAGAAGAAGAAGGGCATCTCCTCTTATACCCGCCATCTTATCATCCAGCAACTCAATAAGACCTTCCAGGGCTTTTTTATCCTTTACAACCTGAGCTACTGCCTCTTCAAATCTCTCAGCCTCTATGAGCTTTTTAATCTTATCTCTCTTTGAGCCGAACGAAAACAGCCCCATGATACCACCTTATTAAAACTCGTCTCCAGAGTATAAAGTCCTTTCGATTTCGTTAAGATTATAAAGAACAAATGACTTCAAGGATAATAAACAAAAATGAGGGAGGTAAAGTGAGGAAACACTATGAAGTATATTTGAGGATTTTAATTGTTACATATATTACGTTTTTCTCTATATATTCTCTATTTAGGCATTGGTCATATTTAAGTACAGGTTATGATCTTGGAATTTTTATGCAGTCTCTTTGGAGCACCATCCACAATCAAGGATTTTTCTTTAATACCGGCGAATGGCAGGACATTGGGACTTACTCACATTTTGGCGTTCATAATCAACCCATTCTGTTTTTGCTTCTCCCGATTTACAAAATTCTTCCATATGCAGAAACATTGCTTATACTTCAAACAATTGCACTTGGCTTTGGGGCAGCAACATTGTTTAAATTTGCAAAACACGTCCTCAATGATGATAGACGGGCTTTTTATCTGTCATTAATGTATCTTTTTAATCCGTTAATCCAAGGAATCAACATATTTGATTTTCATCCAGTTAGTCTTGCTGTTCCATTCATATTCTTAATCCCCTACTATTTTGAAAAAAGAGAATACATTAAAACGACGATTTTCTCTTTAGTTGTTCTTTCGGTAAAAGAAGATTCTGGATTAATTTTGACAAGCATAGGGTTAATGTTCTTGCTTATGAAACACAGAATTAAAGAATTGAGTAACCCAAGAAAATGGAGAAAGATCATTATAAAAAACAAAATCCCAACTCTGCTAATTCTCTTAGGCATTTTCTGGATAATCCTGAGTTTGTTTGTTATAATACCCCATTATAATGGAGGAAAATATCCTTATTTTGATGATAAAAGACTCGATAGATATGGGGGCGAAGTTTATTGGGATAATGCTATCGCCTACTTCCTTATAACAATGCTAAGTATTAGCTTTCTGCCGCTCTGGGACATTCAGTTATTTTCTGCTTCAGCACTTTTATGGTTAGAGGTACTTCTTTCCAATAAACCAGAAATGGTGAGCCTCGGACACCAGTACCCCTATATGTTAATTCCGATGCTCTTGATACTATCTGTGTATAATTTGAAAAAATCCAGAGCGCAGAGATTGTAGTTCTGGAGTTAAATAATATTAGACACATTTCACTTTCGATGAAAAAGCTCGTGGGGATTTCTCTCATATCCATGTTCCTATTTTCTCCGGCATTTCATGTAATTGAAGCTCCAAGATACATTGCTGGAATGCCCATTCAAAAACTGGTACCGTTATATGTAAAGGGGAAGCCATACTTTGATGCTCTGGATGAAGTGACAAAGACATTGACCCAAACAGACTGTATCATCGTTACACAGAACATGTTATTCCCTCATCTAGCCAATAGAAAAAACACTTATTACATTGTTACACCATTTAAATCTGTTTATGTTCCAAATAATTCGATTATTGTTGTAGAAGCTGTTCTACCCGACTATAAGTTTACTATTAGCTCCTTTGAAAATTACACAGAGGGTCATGAGGTGGATTTTAAACTGGTTAACACAACAACTTTAATATTGCAATGTTCTGAAGAATATCTTGGAAATATCAGTGCTTGCATATTTAGGAAGTTAGAGAATATAATACAAAAATGCCATAAAGAAAAATAGTGTTTGGAATATTAACAGCATTAGAACTAATATTGACTTTATTTTATTTGGAGAGTTAACACAACTTAGTGCCTTTCTTATTTTTCCTAAAAAGTCCGAAATACTTAAATTTTCCGGAGATACGAGTTTGTCTGGAGGAGCGATATGAGACTGAAAAAGACCAACGTGTTGTTATGGGGAATGATATCTGGATATATCCTGCTACTGTCAGCTATCTCTATCAATAGATATCAGACGTTTCGAACCAATGCCTTTGATCTAGGAATTTTCGTTCAGAGCTTTTGGTCAACTATAAATGGGAAAGGGTTATTATATAACACCGTTGAAAATATGGGGGTGTGCGTTAATACCCACCTAGCAGTTCATGCTTCTCCAATTTTACTGTTTTTAGTTCCGATTTATCGAGTTCTACCTTATCCTGAAACTCTTCTTATTGTACAAACCATCACAATTGGTTTTTCTGCATATCCTTTATATCTCTTGGGAAAAAAAGTTTTCAAAAATGAAAGATATTCTCTTGCGATTGTATCTTTATATCTGACTAATGCTCTCCTCCACGGGATTAACGGTTATGACTTCCATGAGGCTTCTTTTGCAATGCCGTTTATTTTCCTTACCGCATACTATTTTGAGACGGGGGATTATAAGAGGGCTCTTGCATCTGGAGTTTTAGTTTTATTAGCAAAAGAAGATGCTGGAATAGCTTTACTTTCTCTCTCATCATTTTACCTACTTAAAGATAAAAAGATTACAGTTTTAAATACCTACAAATATCTATTGAAAAAAATTTATTCTAGAGAATTCTCCCTATTTGAGAAATCTGCGATTCTATTGGGACTCGAGGGAATATTATGGACAATTTTAACAATGACAATATTACTCCTATTTTTTCCGGGAAGTCGGAGACTTCATGAGGCCTATTATCATGATTTTCCATGCATCCAGTACATACCCATGAAAATCCTATATTTTGTAGTTGCAAACTTGACACTAGGTTTTTTGACATTCCTACGTCCAAAATACACATTTTTACTAACAACACTACCATGGATAGAGATACTCACATCCTGCCAGAAGAATCTCTTTAGAATAGGTTTTCAGTATCCATATATGCTCTTACCCTTATCAATGATATCAATAGTTTACTCTTTAGCCGAGCTGGATAAAACAAAGGTCAAACAGTTTTTAGGGATAGGATTATCAGTTGGAATAATTATGTCCCTTCTTACAACTCCAGTTCTCCCAATTCATAATGAGGTAAAATCAGATCTTCTTGTTCCTCCATTTTACTATCAGCCAGTGACTCATCATGATAGGGTTTTAATGAAAGTCACTCAAATCTTAGGAAGAACAGATTTATCAATTCTAACACAAAATGATATATTCCCCCAGCTGGCAAATCGTCCTAATACTTATGTAATCTGGTGGTCTTGTTGCAATCAGAGCATCCCTAAGACAGATATCATTCTTTTTGATGAAACCCTCTTATATTCAGCATATAATATGTTAGTAAAGGATTATCTTGTCAACTACACTAAGGTTTATGACTATGATGGGATAGAAGTATGGATTAGGAATGATACACTTAATACTCCTCAAGTTAGACAGGTGATATCTCAGCTGGAGGGAATAAAATGAGGAATAAATTTCCTAAACAGATTATGTTTCTCCTAATTTTGATGATCTATTTCCTGACGCGTCTTCTCCGTATTGGCCTTATGGGGGAATACTTCGACTATGACGAGGGCACGTATCTGATGATGGCACGCCTGATAAACCACGGCTACCTTCCATATAGGGATATCTTCGCAGTCCATCCTCCCCTCTACTACTACCTTCTGGCCCTCTGGCTGAGGATTTTTGGAGACAGCTACATCATAGGGAGGTTGCTCTCTGTTCTCCTCGGCCTCATCTCCATAACTCTGGCCTACCTGACCGGAAGAGAGCTGAAAGACCGGAAGCTTGGACTGGCTTTTGCCCTCCTGCTGACTCTCGACCCTCTAATGATACGCATGAACTCGCTGGTTCTCCATGAAACCCTCATAGAACTCTTCACCCTCCTGTCCCTCTACTACTTTGTGAGATATTTCAGAAGAAAAAATCTCAAATACGCCTATCTAGCTCTATTCTGGGCCGGCCTTGGGAGCACGGCAAAGTTCACAATAATCCCATTCCTCCTCGCGCTTTACATCGTCATCATTCTCTCCCTCGACGACAGAAGCTGGAGTCATTTTGAAGGCATGGTAAGGTCAATCCTCACATCGAGGCAGGTTTTTGTAGTTCTTGCAGCATACACTGTTGCCGCGATTGCAGTCATATCAATCATCACCGCGTATCCGGAGCGTATAGTCAGGCTTCTGGTAATCGTCCCGGGAATACATCCCGTCAACTTAGTGGGGCACAAATACACAGCCGCAGTATTTCTCCTGCTCTGGGGAATTCTGACGGTGTATATCCTGAACCTCAGCTATGTTCATAAGCTGGCTGAAACGGTGCGCATCCTCCTCAGAAACTGGAAGATTGAGGTAAAGCTGGGGCTTGCAGTTCTGGCCGCCAAAGCCTTGGTGGAAGTGCCGCTGGGACTTCTTGTTTCAAAGAGCTATATCTCCCAGACATATCTCTCACAGGGCGGCAGATATCTTCCTTTTCTGGGCTTCTTCTCCCTGATGAATAAAATCCTCAAAAACCTCGGCGGGAATTCTCCAGAGTTTTTAGTGTATCTGGTTCCCCTCATGGTGCTCCTTGCATGGGTAATTCTGGCCGTTAGCAGGGGACACAGGCTTGAGGTGGAGAAGCCGCTGGCCGGACTTCTGGTGATGAATATCTTTACCTTCCTCTTCCTGATACCGATACTGCCGGGTGAGCGCTTTATCTATCCCCTGTTCCTCGTCGCCTATCTGACCGCCCTGCACTCCCTCCTTTCCCTTCCACTACCAAGGAGGAAGGTGCTCGCCGCCCTCACAATAAGTCTGCTGGTCTTTTCGGCCATAGATTATGGAATGCTAACAAATTATCCTGAAGGAAAATTAAAGCTCGCGTGGGGAGAGCACACGAACGAAATGAGGCACGACCTTAAAGGCTATCTGAAAGAACACAGCCTGCTGGCAGGCCTCTGCATGTCAGTCAATCCCATGAATGCATACTATCTGAACCTGAGAATTGATCCGCACCTTCTGGATACCTTTGGGCTGGCCTACCTGAAGAAGGAGAACCCAGGATTTATCATAGAACGCATAAAGGAGGAGAACACACGCTATGTGATACTCAGCACATGGATGTATGCAATAATGCAGAAGGATAAGAGGCTGAAAGCGATCTACGGCGCCCTGCAGAACTACACCCTCATAAACGGCACGCTTGAATTTGCTGAATCTTACTCAACAGGGGAGGTGCTTGAATTCTTCACGATTGACAACGCCGGCAGAAACGTCAGCATCTCAACCCACTACGGGCGGCTGTATCTCTGGCTGAACGGAAGGAAAGCCGTAAAACTCTATCTGAAAAGAGGCAACACAACGTTTAACTGGAAAACGGTGCTGACGCGCAGGGATGGATCGGATGAATACCTCATGGAAAGCTGGAGTAAGGAGGGCAGAGAGGTTAATGCCAGCGTGGAGGTTGAAAAGACATCCATAAGGATAAGACCACCTGAGAATATCACAGCGGTGCTGGAATTCAAGGGGGTCGCTGTTAAGGAGGACGGAGAGCCGCTGAAGGTCGGGGAAGCTGTTACATCAGCATATCTGTATATAGGAGACATAAAACTCACGCTTTCTGCAGACCGCATCCAGATGAAGAACGGGAAGATAGCTGCAGAAGGGCATGAAATCGTGCTGGGATACGGTGATGGTGGATGAGATTCTCCCAGAGCAGGGCCAATTATCTTGTTTTCGGCATGATAGCGGTATATATCATAGTTTTCTACTCACTCCAGCTCAATATCTACTACACTTTCCGAAGCCTTGGCACAGACTTGGGGATATTCATGCAAGCCCTCTGGAATACAATCCACGGAAACGGGATATTCTACAACAATATAGAATGGCAGCTTCACCATGGAGTAAGAACTCACTTCGGAGTCCATAACTCCCCCGTGCTCTTTCTCCTTCTTCCGGCGTACTACCTCGCACCCAAGGCCCAGACCCTCTTTTTTCTCCAGACCACGGCAATAGGTCTTTCGGCATATCCACTTTATATGCTGGCAAGAAGGGTTCTGAAGAATCAAAAGGTGGCCGTGCTCCTTGTGGCTTTATATCTCTTCAATCCCGCACTGCACGGGATAAACCTCTATGACTTTCATGCAGTCCCCTTTGCCATGCCGTTCATCTTTATGACGGCCTATTTTATAGAAGAAAAGAACTGGAAGGCCGCATTCATCTCCTCCGTTCTCATACTGTCGGTCAAAGAGGATGCTGGACTGGCAGTCTTAAGTCTGGCCATGTTTTACCTTCTGAAGGATGCCAATCTCTTATCCCCGGATACATACAGAGCACTGTTGAGTCCATCTCCACAGCAGAAGACTCTTCTCCTTCTGGGACTTACCGCCATCCTCTGGATTCTGCTGAGCATTAAAGTTGTAATCCCTCACTTCGCTCCGGCGGGTTATGAATACACGGGGCTTTACAGGAATGCATGTCCAAACTATCTCTTCAGAAAACTCCTCTTCTTTTTGCTCGTGAATATAAGTATGGGCATGCTGGCGCTCCTCAAACCCAAGCACTTTCTTTTACTGACCGCCCTGCCGTGGATGGAGTTGTTAGCTTCGTGCAGGTGGGAGATGTTTGTTATCGGAACCCATTATCCCTATATGATTCTCCCGCTTTCATTCATCGCCATAATTTACACGCTTCGAGAGATACAGCCAGAAGCGTTTCTCAAGATAACAGGGATCGCAATAACGCTCGGGATTGTGAGCTCTCTGCTCCTCACTCCAGCACTACCTGCTCTCTCTCTTCAGCCGGGACTTCCCGTGGTGTTCTGGGGCCATGAGGAAATAACATCCCATCACAGAATGCTACTCAGGATAACGGAGAAGCTGGAGAAATCAAACTATAATATACTGACCCAGAATGACATCTTCCCCCATCTGGCCAATAATAAAGGCACGTATTTTATAGGGATAGATCTCTACAGAAATCTTCACAATCCAGAATACCTAACGGAAACGCTCTCCATAGACATAATCCTGCTTGATTCGAAGCTGGATAGATACTACACAAGTGTCAGACCTCAACTACTGGAAATGTTCCATGAGTCAGGCTACGTTAAAATCGCTGAAATCGATGGTATTCAAATATTTGCAAGAAAAGGCCTTAAAAAGGATAAAAACCTGCAGGCACTGTTAAACGTCTCACGGCGGAGCTAACCCTCCAGTCCGCTCAGCTCACTGCTTATTTTGCTTTCTTCAGTGCTTATGGTTTTACCAGCTTTTCTCGCATACCCCTTTACACCTATAAGCTGAACGATTATGAGCGCGCCTATAATCAGCGCTAGTGCAAATATAAAGAGATACTCCAAAGAGGCCTGTGCACGTTTATTCATACTAACCCCACCAGAAGTCCAAAATAAGAAAGATGTGATAGAAGTTAAATCATCCGCTTAAGAGACTGCTGAGCTCTTGGCTGATTTTACTCTCGGCTGCGCTTGCTGTCTGTTCTGCACTGCTCCCTTTGCCTTTGAGCTGCCTCACGACGATTAAAACAATAACAAGTGCGGCAGCAATCATAAACAGATATTCTATTGCACCCTGGGCTTTCCTCTTCATAATACCACCCCCAAAGCATTACTCTTAGCTATTTAGGCTAAAAAAGCTTATATATCTTTCTCCCTAAATTTGAGTGATTTATCCTCAATAATGTGGTACTTCCAAAGGTGGTATTATGAAATTGGTCTCTATCCAATGCGAATCCTCAAGTGTTGAAGATTGTATAAAAGAAATCGTGAAGAAATCGCATATTTTGCTATCCTCCACCCCGGGTTTAATAAAATCTTCGAAAATTTCCTTGAACTTTGGGGCTTTTATGAATCTGCGAATACTTCTGTTGATAGATGAAAGCATTCCCGGAGAAAAGGGAATTATTGTATCATATGCATCAGGAAGGCACAAGGATGAGGCCCTGAACAAAGTGCTTGAGAAAATCAACAGCCGGCTGGAAAAAAGATATCAGGTGGTGAACTTTGAAACAGGCACATATACAATGCCAGTTACGAGGAGAACATATGCGGTGGGAGTCGTTGTATACAATATAAAAACCCAGAATGGCGAGCTCAGCACACTCACACTTAAAGGGAGGAGGGAGCTAATAGCCAGAGCCCTTGAGATGTTTAACTACAATCCAAAGGTTCTCAACATCTCGGAACTTGCCCGGATGTTCGGTGTTTCCAGGGATTCTATATACTACGACATCGAACAGATTCTCAAAGGCAGGAAAAAACTTTAGCCGGCTTTTATCGGCACGGGTGTGGCGGACAGTATGAAGATCATGACTGCAATCACAGCGAACAGCAGCCTCTTCTTTGAAATCGGGGTCACCTCATCAAGTGCCCCTGGATTTCCAGCCATGCTCATCAGGAGGATTAAGAGACCCCATATAACCCACGTCACCCACAGATAGCTCAGTGCTATCATAGCAAATCCAAGGGCAATTGTAAGATAATGATGAAGCTTTCCATTCATAAACGCTCTCGCTATGTGCCCACCATCAAGCTGGGCCGCTGGAATGAGGTTCAGAAATGTAACGAGAATCCCTATCCACCCCGCTATAGCCACTGGATGGAGGAAGAGAACTGCATTGTTCGGCACATACATAATGTATCTCTCCAGGATTATAAAAAACAGGTTCTCTCCGAAGTATATTCCTCCCGTGGTTGGTGATATCAGAGAAGCGGGAACCTGAATCGAAAGCTTCAGACCTATTATGGTAACAGGAATCGCGACAAGGAAACCGGCGAGCGGGCCGCTGACACCGAGGTCTATTGCCGCGTCTCTGGTCGGAATCGGAGATTTCACCCTTATGACAGCTCCGAGGGTTCCCAGGATGTTGGGGAAGGGGATGAAGTAGGGGAACGTGGACTTCACACCGTGATACGTTGCCGCTATCTTGTGCCCCATTTCATGAGTTCCGAGGATAGCGAGAATGCTCACTGAGAATGCAAGGGCATTCAGGTACGGATTGCGGATTCCGGGAATGCCATATTCATTCAGGGTCGCTATATAGCCCAGTGAGAGCATATAGCCCGCGAGCAGTGTTGTGAACACAGTGGCTACGAAGAGCAGAATTCCGATCCATGGGTTTTCCTCCCGTGGATGCTGTGCCGGAAAGACATAGAGAAAGATTTTACCTTCCCGCCTCTTCAGAGCAGCCCAGTAGCCGAGCTTCTCCAGTTCTTTCAGAACCGTTTCAAAGTTCCTTTCCCGGATTTCCTGAACTTCAAAAACAGCAACATCTCCCTCCCTTTTCTGAAAGTTCAGGGAGTAAAACTCATTAAGCTTACTGCTAAGCTCAAAGTTTTCCTTCTGCTGGGTCTCCTGGACCTCAAAACCAGCAGGTTTAACTTCAAAGCCCACGAGAACCATGTCGCCTCCACAGTTAGGGCATGACTTCTCAAGCAATGCTTCTGTCGAATCCCTAACCTCCCTGTGCCCGCACTTGATGCACTCGTAAATTCCCCTGCTCATTTTTCACACACTCTGTAAACAGTTGAAGGGCTGACTTATAAAGTCTATTCCACAATGATGACCTCACCCTCGTCGGCACGCACCCTGACCCTCTGGCCGTTTTTGAGCTTGCTTATGTCGATTTTATCCACCATGGGTATCCCGGCAATAATAGCCCCTGTGGCAACTATGGTTTCAGCTTCACCGACGATTATGGCTTTGGGGGCAACCCCATTCTTCTTCAGCTGATATATCACGTAGGAACCGACTGTAGAACCTTTTCCCCTTGGAAACACGAGTATCCTGTCCTTGATGCTCTCTCCTCTGATGTCGCTCTCTGCATCTATAACGATCCCTGTCTCTGGATCAACTCCTCCAAGGAAGGAGAGAGGCTTTCTTGAAAGGAGCACCCTTCCTTCGGCGTTTCCTCCGACAATCCTTCTTCCCTTGAGCTTCATGCTACGGCGCCTCCATTATAAGCTTTTCAGCTTCATCAAGCCTGACCTCAAATCCGAAGGAGGAGAAGTAAAAGGCGGATTTTCCACTGTTGGTTGCTATGCCCTCAAACCAGTCCCCAATAGGGGACACAACGAGACAGCTGTCCGGCAGTATTCTGCCGTTGTAGCGCTCGATTACCTCGGTATAGCCTAGCGAATCAGCCAGAGCCTTAACCGCCCTGCTTGCTGTAATGTAAAGAGGTGTTCTCAGAGGCCTTCCACGCATTTTGAGGAGCTCCGCCACCTCCTTAACTTCAGGGAGTGAAGCATGAGGACAGCCCAGGAGTATAAGGTCGATCTCGTCCCATCCAGAACTGAACTTCTCCCGGACTTCCATGAGATGCTCTCTCTCAACGGTTATCTTCTCTACCTTATCCACAAGGGCATGCCTGTATTCCGGGGTTTCCCCCTCAACATGGTAGAGGGCAACCGAACCTGTGGCTGCCATCGCTGCCCCCATTTCTTTGAGATACTCAATCTTTTCGGGTTTGATGCCCGTGATATACGGCACATCGCTTCCGAGAACAGTGCCGAGGTGATAGCCGAGCAGACTGTAGTCAAGGAAGCTTTTCACATCGGCCAGAACCTCAACCCTAACCGTCGCCTTTCTGTTTTCGTCAAGATGGAGTCCGTAGTTGGGAGTTTTGCCGACGATAGCTGCAGCCAAACTCGATGGGCCGCCCTCCCTGTTGGTTCTCGCCCCGATTATCGAGTTGGCAAAGCTTACTGCAGAGCTCTCGCTCCATGCCAGATGATCCCCGAATTTCGGAAGGTTTGCACCGTAGTAGGGCGTGCATGTGGAAGTTGCCTCTATCCCCATTCTCCTGTAAATTTCCAGAACTTCCCTCTGCTTCTCCATGAACTCGTCATCCCCAATTCCCGCTGGATTAAGGGTTGTATAAACAGTAACCTTTGCCCCCGCTTCGGCCAGATCCCTTAAAAATTCCAGACCTGCCTTTCCAAGGTTTTTGTATGAAACCCCTGCAATCTGGGCGCTTTTAATAGGGATAAGCCTGTTAGCTCCGTAGATTTCGCCCAGCGCCACGAGTATCTCCATGGCCTTCTGGAGGGGATAGCCGTACTCACCGGCTAGAATGAGTTCCTCTTCTTTGGTCAGATACATTTCACCACCATTGGAGATGGCGTCTCCGTGTTTTTAAAGGTTTCAGCCCTTCGGCGGTCTAATACATATGTCAGGACAGAAAGGTTTATAGTAACAAGATGATTAACAATGAGTGACTTAGTAGGGTGACAGGAATGAGTATTAGGAACACATATTGTTTTACTTTTTATTACTTTGCAAGAGTGGCCTCATATTGATGCATAGGAGGATTAGTTATGAAAAGGGTTTTAGCGGCTATCGGGGCCCTTATTGTGCTGGGGGCAGTGCTGGGGATGGCGTACGCGCTGGCGGAGCCCCCCTCCAAGACTCAAGTGGTTCATTCGATAGGTGCCCTCCATAGGTACAGCTTCAGAAGAACCGTAACGTTCAACCAGTATCACGTGTACGTGGCTGACAGGAACGGCACTCGGAGGGTTGAGAGGGCTTTCGCCTACGCTGGAGAGGTTGTGACAACTGGCCAGGTTGACCTGAATAAAGGCATCGTTACAGAGGACGAGCAGTTCTACGCAAACGGCAGCGTGATCATGACCGGGCACGTTGTGATTAAT
>WAPO01000103.1 GCA_015520705.1 Thermococcus sp.
TACCAGTACTGGGATGACAGGGAAGCCTACGGTAGGATAAGCTTTGCCGGGCCGCTGACGAATATAGCAGTCGGGATAGCTGCGGGGATTATCGCAAAGTTCTATCTGATGCCCCACACAACACTGTGGGCTGTGCTTAGGTTTACCTCTATGATAAACCTCTGGCTGGCCTTTTTCAACCTCCTTCCCATCCCTCCGCTCGATGGATATAAGGTGCTCAGGTGGAACACGGGCTACTGGGCAGTAGCAATAGGTGCCGCGTATCTGCTCAGGAGCATACTTTAACACCCCCGGTGATACAGGAGGGATAAAGTTAAATAAGCATAAGGGGACTTCTACATGGTGATGGAAATGGAATACAAGATGCCTGCTGGAGTTAAGATCAATCTTGAGACAGGAGTTATTCCCGGTGCCAAAAAGCTTGTCAGACGTCTCAGCGACCTGAAGGGCTATTTCATTGATGAGGAGGCATACAGCGAGCTCTTAAGGGAAAATCCCGTGGTCTATGAGGTCTATGCAGTTGAGCAGGAGGAGAAGGATGGCGACCTCAACTTCGCCACGACGGTTTTATATCCCGGAAAGGTTGGAAAGGAGTTCTTCTTCACAAAGGGCCACTTCCACTCAAAAGCTGACAGGGCCGAGATATACTACGGCATCAAGGGAAAAGGCGGGATGCTCCTCCAGACGCCTGAGGGTAAAGCCGAGTGGATTCCCATGGAGCCGGGGACTGTGGTCTATGTTCCACCTTACTGGGCCCACAGGACAGTTAATACAGGCGACGAGCCGTTTATATTCCTCGCGATCTACCCGGCTGATGCTGGCCACGACTACGGCAGCATAAAGGACAAGGGCTTCTCAAAGCTTGTCATTGAGGAGAACGGGGAAGTCAGGGTCATAGACAGTCCCAAGTGGAAGAGCTGAGGCTGTTTTTGTCTGTTTTCTGTTTTTTGTTTGATGCAGTGCTGCTGTCGTTGATGTGGGCGGCCAGCAAAACTTTTATTAGCCCTCCTCCGTATAACACCTCCGGTGATACCGATGTGGGATGCGCTGTATTCCAGAGCACTGGAGAGAGCAAAGGATGCACTTCCCAGGACAAAAGGCGTCCTCCTGGCTTACAACACTAACGTTGATGCAATCAAATACTTGAACCCCCGGGATCTGGAGGACAGAATTGAAAAGGCCGGGAAGGATGAGGTTTTCAGATACAGTGAGGAGCTGCCCGAGAAAATCACCGAGATTCCCCACCTTCTGGGAGGAATTCTGTGGAGCATAAGGCACGGGAAGGCGGCAGAGCTCTTTGTCGAGAGCTGCCCGGTCAGGTTTTACATGAAGCGCTGGGGCTGGGATGAGCTCAGAATGGGCGGTCAGGTTGGCATAATGGCAAACCTCCTCGGGGGTGTTTATGGCATTCCTGTTATAGCCCACGTCCCGCAGATTTCAAAGCTTCAGGCCAGCCTGTTTAAGGACGGGCCGATTTATGTCCCTAAGGCCGATGGTGGAGAGCTCAGGTTCATCCACCCCAGAGAGTTCAACGGAGATGAGGAGAACCTGACCCACTACATCTATGAATTTCCGAGGGGCTTCGAGGTTTTCGGTATTAAAGCCCCGAGGGAGAACAGGTTCATAGGTTCGGCCGATGACTACAACCCGAACCTGTATATAAGGCCAGAGTTCAGGGAGAACTTTGAGAAGATAGCTGAAAGGACAGAACTGGCAATAATAAGTGGCCTGCAGGCTTTAACACGGGAGAACTATGCCGAGCCCTTTGAAGAAGTTGAGAGGCATCTCGACATTCTGAACGAAAAGGGCATCCCTGTTCATCTTGAATTTGCCTTCACCCCCGATGAAACCGTCAGAAAGAAGCTTGTGGAAATCCTCGGAAAATTCACGAGCGTCGGCCTGAACGAGGTGGAGCTTGCCTCCGTGGTTGAAGTGCTTGGTGAGAAGGAGCTTGCCCGTCAGCTGATTGCCCACGACCCGGTCGATCCGATAGCTGTTGTGAAGGCCATGGAGAGGCTTGCGGAGATTACGGGGGTTAGGAGGATACACTTCCACACCTACGGCTACTACCTCGCCCTCACGTCCTACACCGGCGAGCATGTGAGGGACTCCCTCCTCTTCGCTGCGCTTGCAGCGGCTGCTAAAGCAAAGCTTGGCGATGTGAGGAATCTGGATGATGTCGATAAGGCCCTTGATGTCCCGGTAAATGAAAAAGCCCGGGACGTGGAAAGGAGGCTTAAGGAGGAGTTCGGGCTTAAGAAGGGCATAGCAAAGCTTGACGCAGGACAGCTGAGCTTTGTTCCAACAAAAATAGTTGCAAAGCCAAAGAGCACCGTCGGCATTGGAGATACAATCTCAAGCTCTGCCTTTGTCAGCGAGTTTGCCCTGAGGGCTTAGCCCCGGGCAAATTTTATATACCTTTAGTTACTAACATCCTTCAGGTCTGTGTTAATTTTGGGGGCCTGTGCTCTGCTTTAATCAGCCTTGAAACTCTGGAGGTGATTTTATGCTTTTAGAAGCTCCCGTTTACAAGGAGCTGTTCGGTGCAATTGAGATTTATGAGGTTCAGAAGGTGATAAAGCTGGACACTCAGACCAAGGACGTGGGGAGCTTCACGGTTAAAAACGTTCCGAGGGAGGACATCTACCGCATCCTTGAGGATATAGCCATAGTTGTTCCCATGAGGAATGAAAAGCTCCAGCTTGTTGATGGTGTGCTCAAGGCCATACCCCATCAGTGCCCCATCATCATCGTCTCAAACAGCAAGCGTGAGGGGCCGAACCTCTTCAAGCAGGAGGTGGATCTCGTAAAGCATTTCTACAACCTCACCCATTCGAAGGTGATAATGGTCCACCAGAAGGATGCGGGAATAGCCAGAGCCTTTCAGGAGGTCGGCTATACAACAATCCTCGATGAGAAGGGAAGCGTCAGGAGCGGCAAGGGAGAGGGGATGATTATTGGAATACTCCTTGCCAAGGCTCTGGGGACGAAATACGTGGGCTTTGTGGATGCTGACAACTACATTCCGGGTGCGGTTAATGAATATGTAAAGGACTATGCCGCAGGATTCCTGATGAGCGAAAGTGACTATTCGATGGTGAGACTGAGCTGGAGGCACAAACCGAAGGTGAGCAAGAGGGGGCTGTATTTCAGGAAATGGGGGAGGGTCAGCGAGATAACCAACAGATACCTGAACGCTCTCTTCGGAGCCGGCACAAATTTCGAGACTAACATAATAGTCACCGGAAATGCAGGAGAGCATGCGATGACGGTTAAACTTGCGGAGATACTGCCCTTCTCGACAGGATACTCCATAGAACCCTTTGAGCTGGTATATACCTTCGAGCGCTTTGGAAAATGGGAGGGCGTGGAGGAATACAGGGATGTTTATGATCAGGGGATAGAGATATTCCAGATAGAAACCCTGAATCCTCACTTCCACGAGGAGAAGGGTCAGCAGCATGTAGCGAGCATGATTCTGAGCTCGCTGGGGGTTATCTATCACTCCAAATTAGCCACACCCGCATTGAAAAAGCGCATTCTCGAAGACCTCAGACTGCATGGTCTGCTGGGTGAAAATGAAGAACCGCCAAAGCCGGAGGTAATGCCGCCCATAGGGGAGATAGACATAAACAGATGGATGAGAATCCTTGAGGAGAATGCGGAAACCCTGTTCAAATTTGATGTGTGAGGCGGCATGAGGGTTATCTTCCTTGATCTTGACAAGACTCTGATAGGCGATGACTACTCCCCCGAACCGGCTGAGAGGATTATGGGCCGCCTGAAGGAGGCGGGCTTTGAGATTGTCTTTAACTCATCAAAGACCAGAGCCGAGCAGGAATACTACAGAAAGGCTCTCGGGGTGGAGGGGCCCTTCATAGTGGAGAACGGGAGTGCGGTCTTCATTCCGAAGGGATACTTTCCCTTTGAGATTAACACTCCAAAGGAAGAGGATGGCTATCAGGTAATAGAGCTCGGCGAGAGGTATAGGGTTATAAAAGAGGCTCTGGATGAGATAAGCGCTGAGTTCGGGCTGAAATACTACGGCAACTCCACCGTTGAGGAGGTCATGAGATTCACAGGGCTGCCGGAGAGACTTGCTGAGCTCGCCATGAGGAGGGACTACAGCGAGACAGTCTTTTCATGGAGGAAAAGCGGCTTTGAAGCCGAGCTGGCGGGGAGAGGCCTGAGGGTTTCAAGGGGGAGCAGGTTCATCACCATTACCGGGGACACTGATAAGGGAAAAGCTGCAGAACTGCTGCTGAATCTCTACTCAAAGCTTGGAGGAGTGGAGAGCTATGCCGTGGGGGATGCTCCGAATGATTTTCCTCTCTTTGACGTTGTAGAGCATGCATATATCCTGGGTGCCCTCACACATCCGGGGGCTAAAAATATAAGCTCCATAGATGAACTGCTGGAGGTGGTGTTATGAAGACCGTGATTCTTGCAGGGGGAAAGGGGACGAGGCTCTGGCCTCTGAGCAGGGAGCTGATGCCCAAGCAGTTTATAAAAATATTTGACGACGAATCCCTCTTTCAGAAGACAGTGAGGAGGGCCCTGCTTTTCTCAAAACCGAAGGAAATTTTCATAGTCACAAACAGGGAATACCGATTCAGGGTTCTTGATGAGCTGAGGGATATGGGAATTGAGATTCCGCAGGAGAACATCCTCCTTGAGCCCGTGGGAAAGAACACGCTCCCTGCAATCTACTGGGGATTAAGAACCGTGCACGAGAACTTTGGAAAGTCCAAAGTTGCTGTTCTTCCGTCGGATCACCTTATTGATGCAAATGAGAGGTATGTTGAGGCGTTTAAAACCGCTGAAAAGCTCTCGGGAGAGTATTTCGTGACATTCGGAATAAAGCCCACAAGGCCCCACACTGGCTATGGATACATAAAGCCCGGCGAGAAGATGGAAGGGGGATACAGGGTTGCTGAGTTCAAAGAGAAGCCTGACCTCGAAACCGCAAAACACTACGTCGAGGAAGGCTACTACTGGAACAGCGGAATGTTTATGTTCGATACGGAACTCTTCATTGATGAGGTTAGGAAGATTTCTCCGGAGGTTTACAGCGCTTTCGAAGAAGCTGAAGACATTGAGAAGGCCTATGAGCTGGTTCCGGATATAAGCGTTGATTACGGCATCATGGAGAAGACGGATAAGGCGGCCGTTGTTCCGCTCAACGTCTACTGGAACGACCTGGGGAGCTTCGATGCAATCTACGATGCCTTTGAGAAGGACGAAAACGGAAACGCCGTCAATGTCAGAGGCCTCAAGGCACACTACATAGGCATAGACTCCCAGGATAACCTCATAATGACGGAGCGCCTGACAGCGACAGTTGGGGTGAAGGATTTAATCGTAATAGACACCGGTGATGCCCTCCTCGTTGCCCACAGGGGCGAGAGCCAGAAGGTCAAGGAGGTTTATAAAAAGCTCAAGGAGAAGGGCGATGAGAGGGTTGTTGTTCACAGAACTGCCTTCAGACCATGGGGGAGCTACACCGTTCTTGAGGAGGGCGACAGGTATAAAATCAAGCGCCTGACGGTTCTTCCCGGCAAAAAGCTCTCCCTCCAGATGCACTACCACAGATCAGAGCACTGGGTTGTCGTCAGGGGAACTGCAAAGGTCATCCTCGAAGACAGGGAAATCCTCCTGAGGCCCGGGGAGAGCACCTTCATTCCGGCCGGTGTCAGACACAGGCTTGAAAACCCGGGAAAGGTAACCCTTGAGGTGATCGAGACCCAGATAGGTGAATACCTCGGGGAGGATGACATAGTTAGGTTTCAGGATGATTTCGGGAGGAGATAGAGATGGGTGAAGAACCCAGAAAAAATGGGAGGGTAAAGAACTGCGGGGATGGATGGGAACGCTTCAGTGGTTCTATTTCATCGCTTTCACTGACCCTCCTTCCAACTCTGCTTTTCGTCCTTATAATGTCGTATATACTTGTTGTCGGACTTCAGAATGCTAACATAACATTTACGGTTCAAGGCCAGGAGATTGCTGTAAAATACCCGCAGATAAACATGCCTATTAACTATGCCGCTATTAAGAACGCTGTAATCTATCTTTTTGCGGCCATACTGATTGGACTACCAGTGCCTCTGTTATCTGGCAAACTGAAGCCTCTGAAGGTCCTTGTTGCACTCCTTCAGGCAGGAGCATTTGTCTATGGACTCTACATATTTGTCATGATGATATTGAACTTCGCCAGCGCTTTGATGTGAGGTGATGAAAATGGGGAAGCTTTTCGGCACATTTGGAGTTAGAGGAATTGCAAACGAAAAAATAACACCTGAATTTGCCCTTAAGATGGGAATGGCCTTTGGAACCCTGCTGAAAAGAGAGGGGAGGAAGAGGCCCCTGGTCATAGTCGGCAGGGATCCGAGGGTGAGCGGCGAAATGCTTGAGGGAGCTCTGATAAGCGGGCTCCTCAGCGTTGGTGTTGATGTCATAGATGTTGGCATAGCACCGACTCCTGCCATACAGTTCGCCTGCAGGCACTTTAACAGCGACGGAGGTGCTGTGATAACAGCCTCCCACAACCCTCCTGAATACAACGGGATAAAGCTGCTTGAGCCCAACGGACTTGGTCTTAAGAAGGAGAGGGAGGCGGTTGTGGAAGAGCTTTTCTTCAGCGAAGATTTTGACCGGGCAGGATGGTATGAAATAGGAGAGGTCAGAAAGGAGGACATAATAAGGCCCTATCTCGATGCCATCAAAAGCAGGGTTGATGTTGAGGTCATAAAGAGGAGAAAGCCCTTTGTCGTCGTTGATACATCCAACGGCGCAGGAAGTTTAACTCTCCCCTACCTGCTGAGAGAGCTCGGCTGTAAGGTCGTCAGCATAAACGCCCATCCGGACGGCCATTTCCCTGCAAGGAATCCCGAGCCGAACGAGGAGAACCTTCAGGGGTTCATGAGGATTGTTAAGGCGCTGGGCGCTGACTTTGGCGTTGCTCAGGACGGAGATGCCGACAGGGCGGTGTTCATAGACGAAAACGGGAACTTCATTCAGGGTGATAAGACGTTTGCCCTCGTTGTAAAGGCCATGCTTCAGGAGAACAACGGAGGGCTCGTGGTCACGACGATAGCGACCTCCCATATAATTGACGAACTCGCGAGGCAGTATAACGGAAAGGTCATTAAAACGAAGGTGGGGGATTTAATAGTCTCAAGGGCCCTGCTTGAGCACAACGGTCTTGTTGGCGGTGAGGAGAACGGCGGGGTTATATTCCCGGATTTTGTCCTCGGAAGGGACGGCGCAATGACAACGGCGAAGATAGTTGAGATATTTTCAAAGAGCGGGAAGAAGTTCAGCGAGCTTATCGAGGAGCTCCCAAGGTTCTACCAGATGAAAACGAAGAGACATATAAAGGGAGACAGACATACCGCTGTGGCAAACGTCGCCAGAATTGCAGAGCAGAGGGGTTTCAGGCTTGACACGACGGACGGCACGAAGATTCTATTTGATGACGGCTGGGTTCTTGTCAGGGCAAGCGGAACCGAGCCCATAATAAGGATTTTTGCGGAGGCGAGGAGTGAAGAGAAAGCCGAGGAATACCTCAGCCTCGGGCTTGAGCTTCTGGAGGAGGCCCTCAAGCTCTAATTTCAATCTTTTATCTGTGTCTGCTGGGGAATTTTTTCCACAGTGGGGAAGAAACTTCCGTTCATGCGCTCCTTAAGCAGACTGGCGGCCTCATCAAGGGTCAGGGGAACCTCATCTATCCCCACCATTCTGAGCAGTCTTATAATCTCCGGAATCTCCAGATTTGCATTCTCCAGAAGGTCTTCCCTGGAGAAAAGCTCCCTGGGAGTTCCGCTGAATACCAGTGAGGTGTTTATAATGTAGCACCTGTCCGCAAGCCTTATAGCCCGCAGATCATGCGTCGCCATCACTATCGTTTTTCCGGAATCCCTGAGCTCCTGGATCAGCTCAAGGACGTAGTTGCGGTTCTTCAGGTCGAGGTCTCTTGTAGGCTCATCGAGGAGTATAACCTCCGGGTCTAAAGCCAGGACCGCCGCTATGGAGGCTTTTTTCTTTTCGCCCCCGCTCAGGTTGTAGGGATGCCTGTCCCTCAGGTGGTATATTCCGAGCTTCTTCATGATGCTCTCGGTTATGGCCAGCGCCTTCTCCCTGTCGTAGAGGTGGAGGGGGCCGAAGGCAACATCCTCCAGAACCGTGGGGCTGAAGAGCATGATATCCGGATTCTGGAACAGGAATCCCACCCTGCTCCTGAACCATGCCATCTCCTTTTCATCCGTGAGAACTTCTTCTGTGAGGGGTTTTCCCATAAAGCGCACTTCCCCTTTTTGAGGAAAGATAAGCCCGTCGAGAATCTTCAAAAGGGTTGTTTTCCCGGCCCCGTTGGGCCCGACAACCGCCACGATTTCCCCGGAGTAAATCTCCATGCTGATGTCTTTCAACGCAGTTTTTCCTGTTGGATACGTGTATGAAACATCCCTAACTTCGTAAATTTTCCTGCTCATATAAACCACCTGTCGCCCATGAACACTCCAACCATCAGGATTACAGTTAAGGCCAGAAATAAGGCATCGCGCTTCCTGAACCTGAAGTCATTCAGGCTTTTTGCAGTGTGGAGGTAACCCCTGGAGAGCATGGCATAATACACATCTTCCCCAATCATTTGGGTTTTTATGAAAACGGCTCCGATGTTCTTCCCGGCCTCCTTCCAGCTCTCGATCATCCCGAGCTTCCTGCACAGCCTCGATTTCCTGGAGTGCATGGAGTCAACCAGAATGCTGGTCAGAAGGAAGATATACCTGTAGGTCAGGGTCGTTATCGTTACCACCATCCCGGGCACTTTAAAATCGGAGAGGCCCTTCATGACATCGTTCCATTTTGTCGTTATTGTGAGAAGGATTGCATAGGATACCGCCGTTGCAACCCTGAGCGTAAATATGCCAGCCGCATGGAGTCCCTCCTTCGTCACCGCAATATACGGGGAGTTCCAGATGACGAAAAGCGCCTTACCCGGTGTTATGACATTGAAGATGACGGGAATCGCGATGATGCCTGTGAACACAGGCACAAAAACCCACACCCTTCTTACAAAGTATCCCAGCGGAACCTTTGAGAGAGCAGCCATAATCAGAGGAATGGAATAGAGGAAGAGGAGGGTTGTTATATGCTTCACACCAACCACAACGGAGATTGAAATCAGAAGAGCTGCCAGCTTGGCTCTGGGATCAAGCCCCTGAAGGAAGCCCTCCTTTCCTGCATACCTCTCAGAAAACACCGCCTCCTGTATAAAAGAAACAACCTCTTCCACGGTTTTGTCTATCAGCTTGCTCATTCCACTCCCTCAAAAATAATGATCAGCGGGAGGCCCCCACGACCTTTATGAGGACGTAGTAGGCTCCAAAAACCAGCGCCACTCCAACCACGGCCGAGATGATATAGCCGATTGAAGCGTGGAACTTGTCCTCCCATCCTGGAATGTTGTAATCCGGTAGGAGGGCATGGGTCCATGCACTGGAGAGCTTCTCCATTCCTGTGAGCTTCTCATGAACCTGTCCTGCCAGATCGCTGGGATCCCATTCGCCCCATGCATCCCCATAGTTCCATACGAGCAATATACCTATGGGGGAGAGGATTATCAGCACTCCTATCACAGCAAGGAATGTTTTTGTAAGCCTATCCATTCCATCACCCCCTAACGGCTTCAGCTTCTCCCATATCAAAAAGTTCTGGCCGGGATTTCCTAACATACCACAGAACTGTCGCTGTTACAACTGCTGCCGCGGGACCTGCTGTGACGAGATGCGCGAAAGCCATTGCCGGAACTGAAACCCAGAAGGTGTATGGGCAGTATCCTGGCTGGATGTAGGGTTGAAGTCCGAATTCAAAGCCCGCAACGACTGCCGCCGTGACCAGCCCAACATAGGCTCCTATTCCTGCCGCCGCAACATCACTAAGCTTCTTCCTCAGCACTCTGTATGTGTAGTATCCCACGAAAGGCAGAACCACTGCCATGTTGAAGGAGTTTGCCGCATATGTTGTTATTCCACCATCACCGAAGAAGAGGGCCTGTATCAGCAGGACAATGGATATTGAAACCGTTGCTGCCCAAGGCCCTATGAGTATCGCTATTATCGTCCCTCCCACGATGTGGGCGGTTGTTCCGTCGGGAACCGGCAGGTTATACATCATCACCAAAAACGAAAATGCCGTCAGAACTCCCAGTAGGGGCACCTGTTTTGGGTGAAGGTTCTTAAGCCACCTGACTCCCTTGTACCAGAACGGTATCATCAGTATGTAGAAGAAGATACAGGTATACGGCCCCAGATATCCATCGGGTATGTGCACTTTTCTCCCTCCTTTGGTATTATCAAAAATAGAAATAGTAGCACAATATAAAAAGGTTTCCCAAACTGCGTATTATCAACTAAAAGTTAATATCCAGGGGTAAATGACCTTCAAAAATCAGAAAAGAAGTCAGAGGTAACCTCTGTCTTCTTCTTCCTGAGTTGGAGGCATCTGCTGCTCCAGCATGGCTCTCTGCATCTCCTGCACCTTTCTGAGAATCTCCTCGGTTTCTTTTGCCCTCTCGTCAAGGGCACTCATGTCGAGCTCAAGGTTCAGCATTCTGGCCACAACGCTCAGGACTGCTTTTGCGGCCTTTGCGTCTACTATGTATCCGAGGCTTTCACCTAGGAGGCATACCCCACGCATTCCTCTGAGCTTTCCGAGGCCCAGAAGAAGACCAGCCGCACCGACTATTGCACCCCCTTCGTCCTCCCTGAACACCACTGGTAATCCTTTGAGCTCTTCGACCATCTCTTCGTGGGTAACCGAAGCCAGAACCTTCGGCTCTCCCTCTATTTCCGGCACCTGATAGCCGCCCATTGTGATTATCTCCCTCGTGCCAAACTCCTGAACAAAGTCGAGCATCTTCCCGACAACCTCAAAGTGCCCTGGACTGTCTGTCGGGGGAACCTGCATATCGCCTGTTATGATTATGAGGTCTCTGTGGCTGTCGTCGGGGCTCCTCCAGTAGTAGAACTCATTTTTCATGAGTTCCACGACTGAGTTTTTCTTTATGACCACCTGATGCATGAAGTGCGGTGAATATAAATCTGCGAACTTTCTGGCGTTCAGCTCCTGAATCAAATGCTCTGCAGCGAGTTTTCCAACGAGCCCTATACCAGGAAGACCCTCTATGAAAATCGGGTCTCTTAACTCTGGCCTTTCATAAACAAATATCGTGCTCTCTTTCATCTTCATTTCCTCCCGATTCCAAGGAGCTCCCTCTTCAGTTTCCTCCTGTAGACTCCGTAGGGGTCTTCGGGGGAAAACCTTGGAGGATGAGCAACTTTGGTTTCAGCTCCGCAAACAGGACAGGTGTTCCTGAGGGTGTATCTGCCGCACTCAGGGCATTTCCTTATGCGGAACCTCATTTCTCTCTCCTCTTAATCTTCTTTATCCTCTTTTCCTTTCTGATTAGCGTTGCTTCGCCGCCGGCTTCCTTTATGACCCTGAGGATTTCCTCAGCAATGCTCTCTAGCACCTCTTCAGCCTTGTAGTAGTCTGGGGCGGTTATATCAATCCTGTATCTCGGAGCTCCCTGATACGTGAATTTTACCTCTATCTCATTTTCCTTATTTGCTCTATCCCTTGCCTTGATCAAGGCTTCCCTAATGATTTCAATCCCGTTGGGTTTTGGAACCGTAATCTCAAACTCCGCATCTATTGTAACCGTTGGAACCTCTACATAACTCGTGACTATCTCCTCAAGGGGAGCGAGCCATTCCTCAGGGATTATATCGCGGAGAACATCAATGCCGTTCTGGGCCGCGTCCTCGAAGGCGGCATAGACTTCTCCGTATTCCTCCTCAAGAGGTGCCCAGACTTCCCTCCATGCAGTGTTGAAGTCCTTTCCAAGCTTCTCAGCTGCCATTTTAAGGAGGTTCTCGGCCTTCTGTGCTCTCTTAAACTCCTGCAGTTTAGCCTTTCTCTGCTGCTGATTCACGCGCTTGAGGCTTAGATCAATATGCCCCTTGCTCGGATCGACGCGAATTACCTTCGCTACTATCTTCTGGCCTTCCTTGATGTAGTCCCTTATGTTCTTAACCCATGTTGAGGCCACTTCACTGATGTGCATGAAGCCCTCTTTTCCCGGATACTCATCCAGTATGAGAAAAGCACCGTAAGGATGAATGTTCTTGACTGTTGCAACCACAAACTCTCCCTCTTCAGGATATTCCCTCGCTTTCTTTGGCATTTTAACCACCTACCATCTCAAAATTTCTTTCCTCTTCTATTTGAACAAGGAGGTTTTTAAAGTTTAGGAGAAAAGGAAAGGGTTCATTCAAGAACCTCTAAAATCTTGGCTTTGATAACACCTTTACCGCCTGTGGGCTCAACTAATGTGCCACCACAGACGAGGCATCTAACCTTTGTTGCTGGATTGCTGAAGACTATCTGCTCGTTGCCGCAGTCGATGCATTTAACTCTGAGGAACCTTGAGCGGGGCATTGGGATGAGGTTCTTTGGCAGTGCCATCAGCTCACCTCCACGAGCTCGAACTTTTTAACACGGAAGCCCTTTCCTCTGGTGTGGGCCTTGCCGCAGACCGTGCATCTGAAGCGGAGATCGAGCTTCTTTACAGGCTTCTCCCTTCCGGCTGGATTGGGCCTTGGAAAACCTCTGTAACCCTTCATGATTCTTCTGAACCTTCTCTGACCCTGGCTGAGCTCGCTCCTCGGCCTCTTCTTAACCTTCTCGACCTTGTGAATCGTGTGTTTCTTGCAGTAGGGGCAGTATGTCCTTATCTGCTTTGGATACTTCATTCTCTCACCTCCAGAGAGGCCCAGCGGGCTCCTGTGGACACCCCTGAGCCGTGAACTGTGATAGTTCGGA
>WAPO01000104.1 GCA_015520705.1 Thermococcus sp.
CATAATACTCATAGAATTTCTTCAGGCTTATATGAATATAAGGCAGTTCAAATTTTTCGTTAATAAGCCATGGAGAGATTCTCCCCACCAGCCCGAGCCTCATGTTGAGGAACTTCTCCAGCATCTCCTTCATATCCTCGTAACCCAGAAGTGCTGCTTTAAGCTCCTCGAAACTTTTCACAAGCGTTGATGGTATTAATCTGTCCCTGAAATATTCCCTGAGTTCTATGGCCGCTGCTATGGAGTTGTTGAATGCATCTCCATAGAGCACTATAGGTTTCCTGAAGTATGAAAATCCCTTAAGCATATTTTCTGTTCCTCCAGTTAAGGGATATACGAGAACTACATCAACATCCTGGAAATCAAGTTCTTCGCTTCTTGCCTCCTTCCTATTTGAGACTATTAATCCCCCTTTGAGTTCATATTCACCTGCGAGCTGGGTTAGGAACTTTGAGGCCTTTTTTTCAAAAGCTTTCGGATTTGCAAGTTCGCTGACTCCAAAAACCACTCCAATCTTCATTATATCACCTAAGGATTTTAAACTTCAAATGCTAAATAAGCTTGTGGTCGGGATGAAGTTTGTCCTTGATACAAGCATCTTTGTCAACCCTGAGGTTAGAAAAGAGTTTGGAGAAAATCCAACAGAGGCAATGAAAGCTTTTTTGGTCTATGCAGGTGAGTTATTTGGAAAAGTGGAATTCTACATGCCGCCGAGTATCTACAGAGAAGTCATGAATTTTGTAGATAGGGATGAGGTTTCTCCTGATATTGAGCTTTATATCGTAAAAAAACCACCCAATCTCCATGATATCAAAATCCCGGCCTTTGTTGTATATGAACTGATCGAAGACATCCGGAGAAGAATAGATAAGGGTTTGCGTGTTGCTGAGAAAGCCGTGAGGGAGAGTGTCATTGAAACGGATAACGTTGATAAAATCATTCAGAAACTCAGAAGGAACTATCGCAGGGCATTAAGGGAAGGAATAGTCGACAGCAAGGAGGACTTTGAGCTTATTCTCCTCGCCAAAGAGCTTGATGCCATCATTGTATCGGCGGATATTGGAATTCTCACATGGGCTCAGAAGATGGGAATCAAATGGATAGACGCTGCCAGCTTTAGAGAGGTTCTGGAAGAGCTAACAGGCAAATTTTCTAAATAGAAAAATTTATAAGCTAATTCAGATACCAATCCAACGGTGCCCCGGTGGCTCAGCCTGGTGGAGCGGCCGCTTGGTAAGCGGCAGGCCGCGGGTTCAAACCCCGCCCGGGGCTCCATTTCGTATTCTCCGGGAACATGGGGCCGTGGGGTAGCTTGGCCTATCCTTCGGGCTTTGGGAGCCCGGGACCCGAGTTCGAATCTCGGCGGCCCCACCATTCGCCTTCGCAAAGTTTCGTGTTTTCCCTATAAGACGCCTAACGCGTTAGGGAGAACGAAGCACTTGTTCTTTTGAGCAGAGCGACACATACACCTATTTGACGAGAAACTCCAGCAAGGCAAAGATTTATAAAACGTCTTTAGAATAAGCCTTCAGTCTGAAAAAGCTCAATATCATTAGGGGTGATGCTCATGGGAAGAACTACAAAAGTTGGTTCAGCTGGAAGATTCGGCCCTAGGTATGGTCTTAAGATCAGGAGAAGAGTAGCTGCCGTTGAGGCCAAAATGAGGCAGAAGCATGTTTGTCCGGTCTGTGGAAGGAAAGCTGTCAGGAGGATAAGCACCGGCATATGGCAGTGCCAGAAGTGCGGAGCAACTTTCGCTGGTGGCGCTTATCTGCCGGTCACTCCTGCCGGAAAGGTCGCGAAGAGGGTTACCTCTTCAAAGGCCTGAATCTAATTATTTTTGGTGAGGAACATGGTGAAGGGTATTTACAGATGCGCGAAATGCGGTAGGGAAGTTGAGATTGATCTTGAAAATACCAGGGAAATTAGGTGCCCTTACTGCGGCAGCAAGATTCTCTACAAACCCCGTCCCAGAGTGGCAAGACGGGTTAAGGCACTCTGATTCTCTTCAAAAAGCTTTTATTTACCTTTAAGCGAGTGATATCTATGATGCTGATAACCACGTCTCATAGACCCACAAGGAGGACGAGGAGTTTTGGGCACGACCTAGAAAAGGTTTTCCCGAATTCTCTCTACCTGACACGGGGGAAGAAGACCATTCAAGACCTTCTCATGGAGGCCTATGACAGGGGTTATGAGAGGCTTCTTATAATCAATGTCTGGAAGGGAAATCCCCTCAAGATGACTTTTATCAAAGTTTCTCCCTCTGACTGGGGCTATCTCGGCTATCTCTATCTCCACGGCATAAAGCTCCAGCGCGAGATTGGATTCCGTGACATCAGACCGCTCCGCGAGGAGATGCCCTTTGTTGTAACAACGGCAAAGCGGGTGGGGCTTGACCATGTGGCATTTGCTCAGGCCTTTGCCGAGCTGACAGGGGGCAGATTTGTTCCGAGAGGCGACCGGAGTCTTCAGACAATAGCACACAAAAGTAACACAGACGTCCTCGGTGTGGTGGAGCGACATCCACGGGGAATGGCCGTTAACTTCTACAGGCTTGATGTGAGCCGGGAACAGGCGGTCGGGCCTTTAATCAGCGTTAAAATATGGATCATGGAAGACGGCCGGAGATGGGACTACAAGGAAAAACTGGGTGCCAGAAAGAGGGAAGCCCATGAGTGATATTGTGGGATATGTGGAAATCGAGTTTCCGGATGCCGGGATTGCGAGAATTGTCTATGAGAGCGTTCTCTACGAGCATCTGACGGTTCCATACAGGAGAAGCCGCGTTGAGTTCGTTCTTGACGGAAAAAGGATAGTAATACGTTTTTCTGCTGCTGACAGCTCCGCTTTGAGGGGGACGCTGAACTCTTACCTGCGGTGGATTAAAGCCGCCATGGATGCAGTTGAGGTATAAAAAAGTTAAGATGCCTGTATTCTCACATGGAAGTATGCACAAAACCCTGAATCAGACGGAGCTAAAACTATTTAAATGCCCCTATCAAGTATTCTTCGGGGGATGCAAATGCAGAATATTCCACCGCAGGTTCAGGCCATGTTGGGACAGCTTGAAAGCTATCAGCAGCAGCTACAGCTTGTTATCCAGCAGAAGCAGAAGATTCAGATAGAGCTGAGCGATGCTAAAAAGGCTCTGGAAGAAGTTGAAAAAATAGCCGATGAGACACCTGTTTATAAAACAGTTGGGACTCTCATAGTCAAAACCGGAAAGGATAAGGCAGTGGAGGAGCTCAGAGAAAAGGTTGAGACGCTTGAAGTGCGCTTGAGCGCCCTTGAAAGGCAGGAGAAGAAGCTCAATGAAAAGCTCAAGGAGCTAACCCAGAAGATACAGAGCGCCCTGAGGCCGGTTGCGGGCTGATTTTTTATTTTATTGGGTGCCGGGGGATGGGCATGAAAACAGGAGTGATACACATAGGCCTTCCAGAGATGAGCGAGGAAGAAATTATAGCCATCGGAGAGCTGGCTCAGGAGACTGCGATAAATCATGTTTTTGCCCGCCTTGCAAAGAGTGAGGTAAAGGACATAGAGGCCGTTTCAAGGATAGTCAAAAATGAAACGCTTAATCTTGAGCTTGAGCTTTACATTGAAGTGCCGGTTTTTGTCAGGGCAGATGTTGATGCCCTAGTGGAAGAGGCTCTTGAGAAGGCCTATGAAGCTGTGGAGAGAAGACTGAGAGAGCTGGCTGCAAGGAGTTAAACCCTGAAACAATTTAATCCGGTGAGAGAGATGAACTGCCGCGAGATTGCGAGGCTCTTTGCTGATAATACCTATGTCGCTTTCAGACCGGATAGGGAGGGAGCTGAAGGCCTCGTTGAAGATGTCAGAACCCCAGTTGAACGAATGGAGGAGCTGAAATGAGGGGCAAAATAAAGCTCAGGCGCTTCCTTGAGGGCTCGAGGGATAAGTCCTTTCTCCTTCTCTGCCATCATAACGCTGATCCTGACTCGCTTGGGAGTGCGATAGCATTTTCCCGCTATCTAACCTCTCTGGGAATTAAAAACCGCATAGGTGTCTCTCAGAGCGTATCATCCTATGCAAAAAGGCTCCTGCAGTTTGCGGAGGTTGAAATAAACCCTGAAGTCAGGGAGGATGTTATCATAATATTTGACACCTCTTCCATGGAGCAGCTGGAGCCCATCAGAATTCCGGAGGACAAAACCGTGATACTCATAGATCACCATCTGGAGAAGAAAGCCCCAATCAGGGCCCATATAGCCATCATTGACTCCTCCAGAACTTCAACCGCGGAGATTGTGTGGGAACTCTTCAGATACTTCGGGTTCTATGATGAGACCTCTGCAAAAGTCCTTCTGGCCGGAATACTGACGGATACGGCAAACTTCAGGTTTGCCAGCGCCCGGACATTCAAGACGGTGTGGGAGATTCTTGACAGGTTTTCACTTCATATGGGAGAAATATACAGTCTTGTAGCCCCGATCAGCGATGAAAACATTGATCAGGCAAAGAGAATGGCAATATTGAAGGCCTGCCAGAGGATGGAGCTCAGAAAAGCCGGAAAGTACATAATTGCAGCTTCAAAGGTTTCAGCGTATGAGTCCCTTGCATGTAAAGTCTTCATCCAGCTGGGGGCCGATGTTGCAGTAGTGGGGAGCGAGAAGAAAGGGGTCAGAATTTCAGCCAGAGCCCGGGAAAGCCTCGTTAAGAGGGGACTTCACCTCGGGGAGCTTATGGAGAAAGTCGGCCCCATAATAGATGGCTCTGGAGGTGGTCACGCAGGCGCTGCCGGAGCCAACGGAAGGTCAAATCTTGATGAGGCCATGAAGTTTTTGATTAAAGAGATTGAAAAATTTTTGAGGGGGATTTGAATGGCGAGATGTCCGCTGTGTGGAGCCGCTTTAAAATGGGAGGAGCTTGTGGATCAGATGGTTGGACTTATTGGGCCTGAAAACTTCAAAGAGGTTCTGAAGGACAAAAATGCATTCATGGAAAGCCTTGAAGGTTTTGTTTTTAAATGTCCCCACTGTGGAGAGGAGTTCTACGGGAGGAACCTTCCGGCAAGGGAAGCAGAAAAGGTTTTTGACCTCCTCAACGAGTTCAAGGGCAGCGTAGACTGGGAAAACGGGAAAGTCCGGCTTAAGCTCACGAATCTTCTGGCTTTAGACCTTATGCTCGAAGAGTGGGACAGGAGGTCAAAGGGTGGATGAGATAATTCACCTCGCCAGAGTTGGCAACATAAGAAGAGCCATAGAAAAAGCGCTGGAGATAGAGAACCCCCTGAAACGCATAAAAATCCTGACGTATATCGCTGAGATTTCCCGGAGGGAGGATGTTCTCCCCCCTATGCTCGATTCCCTTGATGAAATATCCTCCACTCCCGAGAAGATTATTGCGCTCTCGCTTCTGGGATACACCCTCTACCTGCTCGACAGGGACAGTGAGGCTGAGAGGGCCTTTGAGTCTGCAGTCCAAATGGCTGAGTCGCTCACCTCACCCAGAGTTAAGGCAGAGGTGTTTGCCGCAATAGCCAGAAACATGGCGCTTTCAGACAGATACAGCGATTCCTATGTCTATTTCAGGCTTGCGGTTGAGCAGCTTCAGTTCTCAAGGGCTCTATATTCGGAGGTGATCTCTGGCCTGATAAAAATCGCCCGCCTGGTAGAGAAGACAGCGGATGAAATTCCCACGGAAAAGGCTCTCGATTTCTACGAGCTGGCCAGAGAGCTTTACAGCTCAATACGCTTCACGCTTCAGGTTGAGGTGCTTGAGGAGAAGATGGAGCTCGTGAGGGATGTTCTCAAAAGGAAGAGCGCGGCAATCACTGAGCTGATTGAGAAGGGAGATATCGAGAGGGCCATGAAGATGGTGCGCTTTCTGCCGCCGAAGGAAAAAGCCTCCTCGCTCCTTGAAATATCCTACTGGCTCTTTCTTCATGAGTACAGGAATCTCGGAAAATCCGTTCTTGAGGATGCCCTCAGCACGATTCTCGTGGGGAAGTTCAAGCCAAACGACAGCGATCTGGATGGAATTGCAAGGCGCTTCTTGAGAATCGGGCTTCTGGAAGAGGCGCTTACTATAGCAGGGATAATAGAAGATGAAAAGAAAGCCCTAAGCCTGCTGGGGGAGATTGCTGTGGCCTATGCAAGGAGGGGCGATGTAAACAGAGCTCTGTCGATTGCCGAGGGCATTCAGGACGAGGAGCTCAGGACAGCTGTGCTCGAAAATCTGAAGTCCGAAGAGGCGTGAGTTCCGATAGCCTTTTCTATTTTAGTGCCGTAGTATGCACGCCGGTGAAATATCCATGATGGAGATTGTTAGGGAGCATCTTGAGGAGGGAGATATTGACTGGGCTTTGAAGTTTGCTCTTGATGCCGAAAACAGCCTCGTAGCTGTTGAGATTCTCTCGCTTGTGTTGAAATACGTGAAGAGCGTAGAGGATTACAACTCCGTGCTGGGCATCATAAATGAGAAGATAGGAGGAATTGAAGAGCCCCTTGATAAGGTTAGAGCGCTGAGCACCGCGGCTGAAGCGTTATATACAACTGGAGCTGAAAAGCTGGGATGGCGATATTTCGAGCTTGCCGTCAATGCTGCTGGGAAGATTCAGGTCTCCAAATGGCGTGCAGAGGCCTTTACCCATATAGCCCACATGATGATTCTGGCAGGCCTTGTGGATGATGCATATCACTACTATTCCAGGGCGCTTGAGACCATTGAGAAATCCGGCGAGCCCTATTCGGTTGTGGTGCCCCTGCTCTCCAAACTGGCGGGTGATATAATCGATGGTGCTGACAATGTGCGTGACGGGAGGGCTCTGAAGTTCTACAGGCTGGCGAGGGATATATACCTGCTTACAAACAAACGGCTCACAGCTTCAACAGTGGAGGACAAGATCAGAACGATAGAGGATGTCCTCAAAGAGGGGAATGTAGCTATAACAAAGTTTCTGGGAATGGGTGATATAGATAGGGCGATTTTTGCTGTTAAATATCTTCAGGATGATGAAAAACCCGTGGCACTGATGAACGTTGCCTACTGGCTTTTCCTTCATGGGAATGACAGATTAGCCAGAATTCTGCTCAAGGATGCCTACGACATGATATTCCTCCAAGGCATCAGGCCGGCAGACATTGTGCTGGAGGGTATGGCATACCGCTTCATAAAACTCGGCCTTCTGGATGATGCCCTGAATATTGCGGGTATAATAAGGAACGAGAAAAGAAGCGAGGAGATACTCGGGAGGATAGCTCTGGTGTATGCCCGGAGGGGTGAGGAAGAGAAGGCTGAGGCTGTGCTCGGCGCCATCAGAAGCGAAAGCGTTAAGAGCAGAACCCTGAAGGCCATAAAGGGTGAGAGGGATGTGGGACACGAGTAAGGATTACCGCTTACTGGTTGCCGAAAAGGCCGTGGAGCTGTTCCTGAAGACGGTGGAGCACGCGAAGTTCAAGGGGAAGTGGAACAAGAAGGGAGCTCAGCAGCTGGCGAAGGAGATGATCCCTGAGATACAGGCGATGAGGTACACCTATGTCGACCCGAAGGAGCTGGTTGACACACCGCAGATGAAGGCTTTGAAGGAGAAGGCCGAGGGGATAATTGAAGCCCTTGGTGGAGAAGACTGGCACCACACGTTCCTCAGCTTGGCGGATAAGAGCGAGCGCGAGAAGGTCGAGGAAGCGGTCGCAAAGGTCAGGTTCTTCCTCAACACGATACTTGGCCTCGATAAGCGCTTAGCCCTCGGGAAGATAAACGACCCGGTCATAGCGGTGGACATAAAAGTCGGCGAGGTCATGAGTGTTTCCAAGCACCCGAACGCTGACCGCCTGCTCGTCACCAACGTCAACATAGGCGATAGAGCGGTAACAGTCGTCACTAACGACCTGACGGTGAAGGAAGGCAACCGCGTTGCAGTGGCTCTGCTCCCGCCGGCGAACTTCAGAGGAATAGTTAGCGAGGGCATGTTTCTTGGCGCTGAAGAGGGAGTCCTCAAGAACGTAAAGGGAGAAATCGGCGGCCTCCCGAAGGGGATTCCTCTGGAGGCCCTGAACGAGACGAGGAATCTGGTCGAGGCGTTTTTGAAGGGATGATTTTTTTGCCTTTTTGTATAAATGCAACTCTTAGTACACTCGATTACTCTCCTTTCTTTTGACTCGTTCTTAGTGGAAAATTGGACTCCGAATAAAATTATACTTGAAAAAAAGAAAGAGACTTTACTAATGATAAAAGGGAAAACTTATATAGGATAATGTGCATTGAATTATGAAAACTCCTCGGAGGTAGAGCACCTGAAGTTGAAGTCTTTGATGGCAGTCCTCATCGGGCTGCTGATGATTGAAGTGGCTGCTGGGAATTCCTATGCCCTAATCCAAAAACCCGGCTACCCCATCCAGCCATCGGGGCCATTGATAAAAGTCTTTACAGGCCCTAAGGCACAGCTCTATGCTCGTTCTTTTGTTAAAGGGAGAACACTGACCCTCACTATAAACTTCAGTGCAATGAAAAATGTAACTTTCATTGGGATAGCCCTGAGACCGGTAAGTAATGGGATGTACATCCCAGCCTATTACATAGTCCGGGGGGCGAAGCCCAAAGAGTATTCCCGTCTCCAACGGAGGTTTGCAGAATTCGCAGAAGGTCACTTTAGGGCCCAGATTTCGAACATTAAAATTGCTTCGAGTATCCAACCCAACGTAAACTGGAACTACGCCGGAAGTATAGACTGGGTAACCTCTAC
>WAPO01000105.1 GCA_015520705.1 Thermococcus sp.
CTTAAATCCCGTGTTGCCGTCTGTCTCGAAACTTTAAACAGCTCCTGATACTCCTTATTCGTTATGCTGCCTTTCTCCTTAACGTAAAGCACCGCTCTGATCTGTCTGTCGTTTAATCCCAACTCCCTCAAATGCTCTTCAGTATAAACGTCCCTGTAAAATGTGACCTGGAATCCTCCAAAAGCCTCCTCAAACCTGGGCTCCGGCAGGTTATACTCCCTCAGTGCCCTCAGAATCCTCTCTATGCCGCTGCCCCACTTCTCAATGTGGCCGGAGTAGTAGAAGACCTTGGCAATAAGCTTGTTCCTCGGTTTTGAGGGATGGGGTTTGTACAGATCTTCAATCTTTAACCCAAAAGCCAGTCCTCCGGGATTCCAGAATATTATCCTGTCGTCGAGTATTTTTATCTGTATCTCATCAGGATCTGCATAGTCCCTGTGCGCAACGGCATTAATCACGGCCTCTCTCAGCGCTTCTGGGGGGTAGTCCCAGACTTCTTCTCTCTGTGCTTTCCCCCCAATTCTGAACCTGACGTTTATGTGCTTCCTTATGAACTTCAAAGCTTCCTCCACCTGATTAAAGAGGTTTCCATCGATTGTTATATCGTCCTCAATCTCGCTTCCCCTGAATCTGGCGATCCTCACAACGGCATGTGGGAAGTATTTCTGAGGAGCGTTTCCAAAAAGGAGAATCAGAGCCCTTGTTGGCTCCCCATTGCGAACAAGCTCAAGTTTTTCCAGAACTGTCTTTAAATCTTCCCCATCAGGAACATTAAGCCTGCCCCTGCTTTTTGCGACCTCAACAAATCTCCCGACCACCTCGAAATCAACCTCATCCAAACCCGCACTGACTGTGATATAATCCCAGCCCTGCCTTACGCTTCTATAATAAAGCTCTGCTATTTCTCTGGCATTCAACCTTTTGTTTGAACTGCCGGCCCTTAGATAGGCCCTGCCCCTAAACATGACCGGCTTTACTGGGTATTCATCAACCTTTATGCAGAGGACTTTTTTGCCGTCGACCTCTTCAACCTCAAGCTCGGGTATTACCGGCGGGTCGGTATTTTGGGAGATCCTGTTGGCCCAGTCCCTCAACGTTTCCCTGCCTATTTGAACCCCAGTAACAGTTCCATCGTTTCTAACTCCAACCAATATCACTCCGCCCTTTTTATTTGCAAAAGCAACCGCCGTTTCCGCTATCCCGTTAAAGTCAAAGTTTTCCTTGAACTCAATCTCCTCGTTCTCACCGAGGGATATTAACCTTTCAACGTCGCACATAGATAAGCCCCCTGCAGAGCATAAACACCACTGTCCATTAAAGCTTTCCGTTTTCAGTCCCCCTTGCAATCTTCTGCGGTGCCCGGCTTGCCTCACTCATGGATTTCACATAAAACCAAACGTAGCTAAAGTTAGATTTATTATATTCGGTTTAAGACTGTCTCATCCCGTGAAAAACCCCACGAAAATTATTATAAATCTAACCCCCGGATGGAACTTGGGGCAATACATGCCGGTTGTAATAGCCATTGACGAAAGCAATAACGCCGCGGCAATTGTGGTCGTTAATTACGAAGATCTGCCGAGACTTACAAAAGATTTCAGAAGAATACGGCACTTTAGAGAGGTTAAAAGGAACAGGAATCGGTATTTAAAAGAGGAATTTAAGCCGAAATTGGAAAAGGCCGTGAAAAAGTACTATCTTGAACTCAGGTATCATCCCAAAATCGGCCACTATTTCTGGGAGGATGTTGAGTACTATGCTCAATTTGGACTGGAGATTATAGCTGATGACAAGCTCTGGAGGGCCGTTGCTGATAAATTTGGAGACATGCAAATTTCAATCGTGAAGGAGGGGGACATCGCTTCCACCATAGAAGAGCTAAAACAGAGGTTATGGAAAGCACGAAAAGAAAAAGACATCACAAAGCAGGCAGAAGCTGAGAGAGAGTTAGAGTACTATCTTCAGAGGAAGATTCTCATAACAATAGCTGACAATTACGTTAATCTCAGAAGGAGAGGACTAAAACATTAAAAAGAAGCCAGGACACACCCGCTCATCCGCCCCCTCTTATCATCGGACGGGCTTCACATGGGAGCGGGTGAAAATTTTGATGTTGATCACTGCCTTCCAGTATTCTATGTGACTCCAATCTTTTTAACCCTTTCGGGAGCCGGTGAATTTTATCCCCCTTCTCCGTTGTATATACTGCTCAATAAATTTCTGGTTTGTTAATCCCCCGTTCCCCTAGCAATCTTCTGCAGGGCCTGGCTCGCCTCGCTCATGGGAGTCACCTTTCCAATTCATGAGCCCTTTATGAACCCTTTATGATGCCTTTGAGCCCTTTAGCACATAGTAAGTACCCCTTCCCGTAACCCCGACTCTTTCTAAAATCCCTTTCCTGACAAGACTGTCCAGTTCCCTGGAAGCTGTCGGTTTTGATACTCCAAACAATCCCTGATACTCCTTATTGCTAATCCTCCCCTTCTCTCTCACATAGAGCACGGCTTTAATCTGCCTTTCATTTAAACCCAGCTTTCTCAGGTAATCTTCAGTATAAATATCCTTTCTCAAAAGAACCACAAAACCCCCAGCCTCCTCCCTAAACTCAGGCTCGGGTAAGCCTTTCTCCAGACAGAGGCGCACCATCTTAAACGTTCCCGTGCCCCACCTCTCGATCAGTCCGGCATAGGCCCAAAGAAAAAACACCATACTCAGAAGTCGTAAAATACCTCGCTATTATTGCTTGAAAGCTCAAAAACAACCAAAAAACATTGAAATAATCGTCCCGGCAAAGATCTTCCCCTCCCTTTAAGCATTTGCCCACTCTAAAGGGCTACCCCACCAAGGCAGGGAAGAGGTCGTTTGATCAAACGGCAATGCTTAGGTTAAGTGTCGGTTTTTCACCGCCCTTGCGAGTAGTTTCTTCAATTGTTCGTTCTGTTTCAGCAGTTTTACGAATTCTCTCTCTAGTTGTTTGTCCTCCCGCAATACTTTTATGAATTCGTCCCAAAGCTCGGCCGCCTCCTTGAGCTCGTCCAACTCCTTCTTCGGGATCACGGCGTACCCCTCGTTCCTCAGTATCTTCCCAATATCTCTTAGACTCATCCTGTACTTTTTAGCGAGATCCCTCGTCGAGAGACCCCTCCGGTAATCCTCCCTTATCCTCTCAGCCAACTCCACTCCAACCACCCCCCTGATACCTTGATACCCTGATACCATTTTTGCACTCAACCTTTTTAACACTTAAGCTTGAACACTATACTCCTGATCTCTTTTACCGTTCACGGCGGGGAGGAGGTCAGACTTCTACACACTTACACTTTTTCTACACTTTTGCACCTTGATCACACGTGAGAAACTCACGTGTATTATTCATATATTATATGTTGCTGAATTTTCAAGGGTCATTTTGTGACGCAAGTGTCATTTTATCGAGTTTGTGCGCTACATCATAATAATGATATGCGCCCACCCCACCCTCCAATTTTACAAAAAACTACCTTTTTTTGATAGTTATTTGTGAAAATTGTCTTTTTGTCCCCACTTCCACTTTCACTATTATCTATCGTTTGCCATAGTTTTTTTTGAACGCTTTTTTCGTATGTAAGTTGCCCATCCGCCTACCAGGACAAGGCTTCCCTTCAGCTCCCTGCCAGTTTTCAGCATCCAATCGTAGGATTCCCCAATTATCGGGTTATCCCAGCTCCTCACCACTATCTCTTCCATTCTACCTCCTCCAGCAGTTCTTCGATGACTCTCGTATATATCCCTTCTCCCAGGGCATCCGCAACGACCTGCTCGATTACCGGCAGCCTGTACCCCCTAACATTCCTTGTATAATCAAAGATATCCTCATCGTAAGAATAAAACCTGATTGGGTACCCCTCCCTTTTGATCCCAATCCGCTTTAACC
>WAPO01000106.1 GCA_015520705.1 Thermococcus sp.
CCCTTTGGACCGAGGGTGGTTCTAACCGTCTCGGCTATGATTCTTGCCGCGAGAATGTTCAACCTCTGCGCGTCCTTACCAACATACCTCTGAGTTCCCTCAGGCAGAATAACGACTGGCTGGCCTGCAAGCTGGGCCATCTCAGCTCACCTCCCTCCATTTTTTGTTATTTCGGAGGAGGTCTTTTAGTAACAACCGGTATATCCAGTTTATCCTTCCTTTAGATTGCTTATAAATTTTTCGGTCTTTTATCTTAAGACACTCTTGAATAAGGATGAGGAAAAGACACGAATAAAAAATTTAAAGAGGATTTTAAGTTTATTCTTTGCTGTACAGTTTATCATAGTATTCTCCGAGCAAGTTCCTTGCAATGGTCTCTCTTCCAAGCTCTTCCCATCTTTTCTTTGAGGAGTAGTAAAGTATAGCACCGAGCACAATCCAGAGGATTAGGACTCCGTATTCATGCGGCCATTCCAGACTCATTGAGGTGCCGGGAATCAGCGGCAGGAGGACGACCACTGTAACCAGGGCAAGTGCAGCTGCACCTGTGAAAATCCCTCCTGGAGTTCTGAAGGGCCTCTCCAGCTTTGGATACTTCTTCCTCATCAGAATCATGGATATAACTGAGATGCCCCATGCAACTCCAATGGCCACTCCCGTTATATCGAGGAACCAGACCAGCGCTCCTAAGCCCAGCATTCCAAAACAAATCGACACTACCGTGGAGAGGATGAGCGCATTCGTCGGGGTGCCGTACTTGGGGTGGAGCTTTGAGAAGGTCTCCGGGATGAGGCCCATTCTGGACATGCTGAATACGAGTCTTGAGCCTGCAAGGACCGCCGCATTCCAGCTTGTGACGAGCCCTATGAAGCCGGCCAGCCACATTATATATCCCAGGGGTTTGGCTATTGTTGCCATTTCATCTATCAGCCCTCTGCTCAGGTTTATGGACTGTGAAACAGGCATCATTATTGCTCCGGCAAACATTTCAAGGATATAAAATAAACCGGCCAATGTTACTGAGAGCACAATCGCCAGACCAAACTTTCTCTCTGTAACTGCACTTTCCTCACCGATCATTGTTAGCATGGAGAATCCAGTTAAATACCCTATTGTGATTAGGGTAAACCTCAGCGGAGATTCAATTGGGGACTTACCTGATGGGAAGAGAGGGTGCATATTTGAGAGTGATCCCTTTGCCAGTGCCACTACTAGGGCTATAGCACCAATTCCAATGAGTGTCAGGAACATTATCATCTGGAATCCTTGAGCAAGTTTAACGCCTCTGTAATTCAGATAGAAGAAGAACAGTGCTCCGGCAATTCCTAAGAGCAGCGAGGGTAAATATACCGGCGTCCCTGCTATGGAGTATATTGGGATTGTGTTGAGCTGTGGGAAGAACCAGCTGAGCAGCAGAGGCAATCCTATTACATAGAAGCTCATAGCTCCAGTTATGTAGCCAAGGAAGAGCATCCATGCTGCAGCAAAAGACCCTTTCAATCCGAATGTTGGGTATGCAAATGCAACTTCACCGCCTTCCCTTTTAATTGCTGCTCCAAGCTCAGCATAGGACAGAGCAATCAAGGCCGCCATCAATGTTCCAATCATAAAACCAAAAATAACGCCTCCTGGCCCGTAGAGCTTGTAAAATCGGGTGTTCATATAGGTCCAGCTTGTCCCGATTATGCCTGCCATTCCAAAGGAGATCAAACCAAAAAAGGTTACCTCTTTCTTTAAACCACCAGAGCTCATTCAAATCACCCTACAACCTTTTTAAAGACTTCTAAAAAGTTCTCCCCGAGGATACGTTTGATATCTTTCTCTGTATATCCCCTTTCTATTAGCTTTTCCGTAAGCTTGGGGAGGTCTGCGTCGCCCACGAGATCCTTTGTATATATGTTATCCAGAGGCAGATATTTCCTCTCCTCTTCGCTCAGATATTTTAGTGTGTAGTCAAAGAAATCCAAGCCCAATCCAACGTGTTTGATGCCAACTAACTCCACTATGTGGTCTATGTGATCAAGTAACCTATCGAGGGTTGGATTCTTCTCATCAATGAAAAGCCCTGCGGCGTTCATCCCAATTACTCCTCCTCTTTCAGCTATTGCCTGTATCTGCTCATCCGTCAGGTTTCTTGGATGATTCACCAGTGCTCTGCAGTTCGAATGGGAGGCAATAACAGACTCTTTGGAGAACTCCATGACATCCCAGAAGCCGGGATCATTCAGATGAGAGACATCTATGAGTATCCCAAGCTTCTGAGCCTCTTCAAGCACCTCAATGCCAAAGGGGGACAGTCCTCCAGGGGTTCCTGATTTCTGGGGCTTTAAAAACGCCCCATCTCCAATGTAGTTTCTCCTGCTGTGTGTCAAGGTGAGTACCCTGAGCCCGAGCTTATAGAATATTCTCAAAAGAGCTATATCATTCCCCAGAGGCTCCGCACCTTCCATACCCAGTATAAAGGCTATTTTTCCTTTTTTGTATGCCTCCATCACCTCCTTATAGTTATGACACAGCGCTATTTCGGGAGTTGTATCAAGCTCCTCGTAAAGGTAGGATATATAATCAAGGGCATGTCTCAGTGCCATTTCCGGCAAAGAGGCGTTGTCAAGGTATATCGCGAGCACCCTGCCATTCACACCTCCTTTTTTCATATCAGGGAGGAAATCTTCTGCAATGACGTTCTTTCTGCCTGCTTTATGCTCTCTGAAAACATTGTATAAGATATCTGAATGGGCATCAAACACAAAGGCTTCTTCATGCAATCCCATTTTTATCACCTCAGAGCGGAGTAGGGATAAAGGCGTGGAGCGGCAAGCAAAAGAAGCTCAAAAATCCTGTAGCCTTCAATTATGTTTTTGGCTTTATATCGGACGGTTTTTCCATTCAGACGCTCCACAAAAGGCAGCAGTTCTGCAATGTCAGCCATCTCACTGCCCAAAAATCTGAGGGTGAATTCCACAGGCCCATCAATTCTTAGTGGTTTCAATTCTCCATTTTTGAATTTCTTGAAAGCTCTGGAGACTGCAGACTTTAAGTCGTTTTTTATCTTTTTCATGCTCGGACTTACAGCAG
>WAPO01000107.1 GCA_015520705.1 Thermococcus sp.
CAGCAGGGTCAACCTTTATGGCGATTTCATCCAGTATTTCTTGGGCTTTTTCGGCGGCCATGTTGTAGCCTTTGACGATTATGCTTGGGTGAATGTTCTGGTCGAGGAGTTCTTCAGCCTTCCTGAGAAGCTCCCCAGCAATAACAACTGCCGTAGTAGTCCCATCACCGGCTTCTTTATCCTGAGTCTTCGCAACCTCAACCATCATCTTAGCAGCCGGATGCTGAAGGTCCATCTCATCGAGTATTGTTGCACCGTCGTTGGTGATGACGATATCACCGAGGCTGTCGACGAGCATTTTGTCCATTCCTTTCGGACCAAGGGTGGTTCTTACAGTCTCAGCTATGATTCTTGCCGCAAGAATGTTCAACCTCTGCGCATCCTTACCAACATACCTCTGAGTCCCCTCAGGCAAAATAACAACCGGCTGTCCTGCAAGCTGGGCCATCCCCATCCACCTCCCATTATTCGTTTTTGGGTAGGTTGAGGGCTTTTAGTTACAATTGGTGCTTTCAAGTTATTGTTCCTTTGGTCTATTTATAAAATTTTCGGTCTTTCAATCCCGACATGTACACAACACGTGAAGCCCTGTCCACTATAAAAAGTGGAGGAAATGAAAAAAATTCATTTCTGCCCCCTGTTGTACAGTTTGTCATAGTACTCACCAAGCAGATTCCTAGCGATGGTTTCCTCGCCAAGTTGCTTCCATCTCCCTCTGGAGGCATAGTACAATATGACACCGAACACGATCCAAAGGATCAGTACACCGTATTCATACGGCCATTCCAGACTCATTGATGTACCGGGGATTAGGGGTATGAGGACGACTATTATGACCAGGGCAAGTGCAATTGCACCCGTGAAAATCCCTCCAGGGGTGCGGAATGGCCTTTCCAGTTTGGGGTACCATGCTTCTCATGAAGCTTTGAGAACGTTTTAGGGAGGAGTCCCATCCTGGACATGCTGAAGACGAGTCTTGAACCTGCGAGAACCGCTGCATTCCAGGTCGTAACAAGACCTAGGAATCCAGCTAGCCACATTATATATCCCAGGGGTTTGGCTATCGTTGCCATTTCACTTATCAGCCCTCTGCTTAAATGTACAGACTGTGAAACAGGTAGCATTATCGCTCCAGCAAACATTTCAAGTATGTAGAATAACCCAGCTAACGTTATAGAGGCTACAATTGCCAGAGCAAACTTCTTCTCCGTGACTGCACTTTCCTCGCCAATCATTGTTAACATTGAAAATCCAGTCAGGTAGCCTATTGTTATCAGGGTAAACCTCAGTGGAGACTCAACTGAAGAGATGCCCTTGGGAAACAGTGGATGCATGTTTGCAAGTGATCCCTTTGTCAGTGCCACTCCCAAAGCAATGATACCAATTCCAATGAGGGTTAAGAACATTATCATCTGGAATCCCTGAGCAAGTTTAACGCCCCTATGGTTCAGATAGAAGAAGAACAGAGCCCCTGCAATTCCCAGGAGCAGTGAGGGCAGATACACCGGTGTCCCTGCTATGGAGTATATTGGGATTGTGTTGAGCTGCGGGAAGAATTCAGATCACCTTATAACCTTTTTAACAACCTCCAAAAAGTTCTCCCCGAGGATACGTTTGATATCTTTTTCTGTATATCCCCTTTCCATTAGCTTTTCCGTGAGCTTGGGGAGGTCTGCGTCGCCCACAAGATTCTTTGTATATATGTTATCCAGAGGTAAATACCTCCTCTCCTCTTCGCTCAGATATTTCAGTGTGTAGTCAAAGAAATCCAGGCCCAGTCCAACGTGTTTGATGCCAACCAGTTCCACTATATGGTCCACATGGTTGAGTAGTTTGTCAAGTGTTGGATTCCTCTCATCAATGAAAAGCCCCGCAGCGTTCATCCCAATTACCCCTCCCCTCTCAGCTATCGCCTTTATCTGTTCGTCGGTTAAATTCCTTGGATGATTCACCAGTGCCCTGCAGTTCGAGTGTGATGCAACAACCGGTCCTTTGGAGAACTCCATGACATCCCAGAAGCCGGGGTCGTTTAGGTGAGAAACATCTATGAGTATCCCGAGCTTCTGAGCCTCTTCAAGCACCTCAATGCCAAAGGGGGACAGTCCTCCGGGAGTTCCTGATTTCTGGGGCTTTAAAAATGCCCCATCTCCAATGTAGTTTCTCCTGCTGTGCGTCAGGGTGAGCACCCTGAGCCCGAGCTTATAGAATATTCTCAAAAGGGCTATATCATTTCCCAAAGGCTCCGCACCTTCCATACCCAGTATAAAGGCTATTTTTCCTTTTTTGTATGCCTCCATCACCTCCTTATAGTTATGACACAGCGCTATTTCGGGAGTTGTATCAATCTCCTCGTAAAGGTAGGAGATATAATCCAGCGCATGTCTCAGTGCCATTTCCGGTAAAGAGGTGTTGTCGAGGTATATTGCAAGCACCCTGCCATTCACACCCCCTTTTTTCATGTCAGGGAGGAAATCTTCTGCAATAACGTTCTTTCTGCCAGCTTTATGTTCCCTAAATACGCTGTAAAGAATATCTGAATGGGCGTCGAATACAAAGGCTTCCTCATGTATCCCCATTTTTATCACCCCAAGGCGGAGTAGGGATAAAGACGTGGAGCGGCGAGCAAGAGAAGTTCAAAGATTTTGTAGCCTTCAATTATGTTTTTGGCTTTATATCGAACGGTCTTTCCATTCAGACGCTCCACAAAGGGCAGGAGCTCTGCAACGTCGGCCATCTCACTGCCCAAAAATCTGAGGGTGAATTCCACAGGCCCATCAATTCTTAGTGGTTTCAATTCTCCATTTTTGAATTTCTTGAAAGCTCTGGAGACTGCAGACTTTAAGTCGTTTTTTATCTTTTTCATGCTCGGACTTACAGCAG
>WAPO01000108.1 GCA_015520705.1 Thermococcus sp.
GCGGCTTTTCATGTGGCTCACCTTCGGGGGGCATCACAAGGGCCATCAGAAAATACAGCAGGCTCATTGTCACAGGGGAGAAAACGAAGAGCACAACAAAAGCCACCCTCACCACGGTGGGATCGAGGTCGAGATACTCTGCAATGCCTCCAAGGACGCCGAGGAAGACCCTTTCTCCCTTTGATCTGCTCAGCCTTCTGCTCACATACACCACCCTTACTTTTCAATCTCCACCCGGCCTATTACCTCTGAAATGTCTATTTCAACAGGTTTTGTCCCGTTGTAAATGCTCTCATCTGTTTGGAGCTTCAGGTTTATGGATTTTTTGATGCTCAGATGAGCCTCAGCGCTTGGAGGGAGTGTTATTTTGATGTCGCCGACAACATCCTTTATGGATATGCTCCCTGCATCTTTTAGATCAAGCTCCACCCTGCCCACGACGTTTTCTATTCCTGCATCTTTCAGCGAGCCTTTGAACTCTATATCCCCTACTATGTTTTTAAGTGCCAGGGAGGAGGTGCTGAGATTCAGATCAAATCTGCCGACGACATTATCAGCCTCAATGCTCCCGGCATCAGCTGTGCCTTTTATGTCACCTACGGAATCCTTAATGCCGATGGAAGTTAGGGAGCTTGTCTTTATTACCACGAGTCCGTTTTTATATCTGTTGCATATGTTCCTGCCATTTTCCTCCGGACAGTAGAGCGTTAGTGTGCTTCCGTTGTTGTAGCTTAGGGGCAGGGTTGTCTCCACATGGATTCCAGACGAAGAACCTTCCTTAATGATGATCTTTCCTACAATCCCCTTTAGCTCCAGTGAGGTTGCGTTGAATGTTCCCAGAACATGCATCTTTCCCTCAATCTTTTTGGCCTCCCAGTTTCCGAGGCAGCCGGATGATACAGCGGCTCCGAGAATTATCAGCATAACGGCTATGAGCTTAACTCTTTTCATCATCTCCACCATAAGAGGGTGTGCTTAGGGATATATAACCTTAAGGGCGGGGCTTGGAAAGAAAAATGTCATGGATCCTCAAGGAGTTCTATGAATCTTCTCACAGTGAGGCCAGCCTCTCGGATAATGGCTCTGAGAAGGCCAGTCTTAAGCCGTTTATGGAGTGGGACAACAATCATTTTTCCCTCAAAGCTCACAAGCACAACATGAGATCCCCTCTGTCGGGCAGGAAAATAACCTAACTTCTTAAGAACTTTTATGGCATCTGCTCCAGAAACATCCCGGGGAAGTTTTGTCATACAGATACCTCAACTATCTGAGCTTTATCAGCGTGTTCCAGGTGCTTTTTCATAGTTTTCTTAACCTCTCTTTCCTCAAGAACTTCCAGATAAAGCTCAATAGCTTCTTTGATGTTATCTAAAACCTCATCTCTGGTCTCTCCTTGGCTGAAACACCCCGGAAGAGCTGGGACATAAGCAACATAACCCCCCTCAGGCTGAGGTTCTAGGATTATTTTGAACTTCATTTTTCCACCATACAAAATTTATATTCTGATTATAAAAAGTTTGGGTACCCATCTGAGACTTTCCAACTCTAAAGGAAGAAAAAGAAAATGTCACTTCAGCAGCTTGACAAACTCCCTCATCCATGCATACAGGTCGCCGGGGTGCCTTGAGCTCACCCAGTTTCCATCAACGACAACTTCTGCATCTATGTATTCAGCTCCGGCGTTTATCAGGTCGTCTTTAATCGTGACAACGCACGTGCCCTTCCTGCCCTTAAGAACGCCTGCGGAAATCAGTATCTGGGGGCCGTGGCAGATGCTTGCTACTGGCTTCCCGTCCATGAACATCTTCCTCGCTATCTTAACGGCATCTTCGCTGATCCTAACCCTTTCTGGAGCTTTTCCTCCCGGTAGCACAAGGGCATCAAACTCATCCGGGTCAACTTCACTGAATGCCAGATCAGCCGTCACAGGGTAGCCGTGCTTTCCCTTTATCTCTCCTCTCTCAAAGCTGGCTATGTGCACTTCATGCCCCTCTTCCTTCAGCCTGTGGAGGGGGTAGATCAGCTCCAGATCCTCAAAATCGTTTGCACTCAAGAACAGAACCTTCATGCGATCACCTCCGTAACCATTAGGTATTCAGAAAAGGGTCTTATAAGAATTTTTGAACAAAAATGGGGAATCAAAGGGGAAGTTCGGTTGTCTCTTTATGCACCTTCAGAACCACCATGGTGTGGGTGGCTACAACACCTTCGACCTCTCCTATGGTGTCGAGGAACTCGTTTAGCTCCTCACTGTTCTTGGTTCTTATCTTGACGAGCATGTCGTAATCTCCGGTGGTTTCATAGATTTCAACTATCTGGGGATATTTTTTCAGCTCAGAAGCTACATGAGCATACTTTCCGGCCTTTGACTTGATCAGTATGAAAGCGAGAAGCGTAAAGCCGAGCGCATCTGGATCCAGAATAACGGTGAATTTCTTGATTATTCCGTGCTCCTTCAGTTTTTTAATCCTCTCATAGACCGTGGATTCCGCGAGTCCAACTTCCTTCGAGATTTCTCTCAGGGGCGTTCTGCTGTTCTTCTGGAGGATTGTTAGGATTTTCTTATCAATGTCATCCAAATTTGCCTTCATGCCTTTCACCACATAAAAAATTTTCGGGAGAGTATATAAATTTGCCGATAGGATGTTTCCCTGTGGAGCTCCATGCATCAGGACATAGAAGGAAGCTACTGAATATTGCCATAGGCTCTGAAACCATACTTTTATAAAACGCTCCTTCATTCTTATTTCAGAGTTCTCGGGAGGGATTTCTATGCCAACCAACGTCACCGCAGAATACCTGGCGGCTGAGGAGGAATACAGAAACGCAAGGACTATCCCGGAGAAAATAAGAGCCCTTGAAAAGATGTATGCCACTGTTCCCAAGCACAAGGGAACGGAGAAGCTGAGGCTCCAGATAAAGAGAAAGCTTTCAGAGCTCAGAAAGGAGCTTGAGAAGCAGCAGGCTCAGAAGAAAGGTGGCGGCTACTCATTCAGCGTCAGAAAGGAAGGTGCCGCTCAAATTGTTCTGGTTGGCTTTCCAAATGTCGGCAAGTCCTCCCTTCTGACAAAGCTCACAAACGCGGATGTGGATATTGCCAATTATCCCTTCACAACGGTTGAGCCAATCCCGGGAATGATGAACCATAAGGATGTCCAGATACAGCTCGTTGAGGTTCCGGGGCTTGTGGAAGGTGCCGCCCTTGGAAAGGGAATGGGAACACAGCTCCTCAGCGTTATAAGGAACGCGGATGCTATAGCGATAGTTGTGGATCTCTCCCAAGATCCCCTCAGACAGATGGAGGTTCTGCTAAGAGAATTCGAGAGGGCAGGGATCAAAATCAACAAGAGGAAGCCGAAGATAGAAATAAAAAGAATGCCTTCAGGCGGGATAATCATTAACGGTCAGGAGAACATAAAGGGGGAGATAGGCGAAATAATGAGGATGCTCAGGGAGGAGAGAATACACTCGGCGGAGATAACGGTTAAGGAGCCTGTAACCCTTGAAGATTTTTCAGATGCCCTTGATGACAGTCTCGTCTGGAGAAGAGCGATAATCATAGCCAACAAGGGCGACGCTCCCGGGAGCAGGGCAAGCTATGAAAAGCTGGTTGAAGCCTATGGAGACAGATTCAGGATAATCCCTGTCTCCGCTAGAATAGGGGCAAACCTCGAGGAGGTAAAGGACGCCCTCTACGAGCTGGCCGGCATTATAAGGGTCTTCACAAAGAGCCCGGGTGAGGAGCCGGCATATCCACCCATCCCGATGAAGAAGGGATCCACTGTGCTGGATGTTGCAAAGAAAGTCCATAAGGAATTTGCAAAGAACTTCAAATATGCGAAGGTCTGGGGAAAGAGCGTTAAGTTCCCGGGACAGAGGGTGGGCGCCGACCACGTCCTTGAGGATGGGGATATAGTGGAGATACACATCAGATAAGGTCTTTCATCTTGAACTTCTCCCCTGTCAGGCTGTCCATCACGTATTTCTCGCCCTCCTCCTCAAATATCCAGAAGACCTTGTAGGCCTGCTCATGCTTTACAATCTCAATCCGGGGCATCCACCATGAGACTATCCTCATGTTCCCCCAGTGAATGGCGCTCTCAAAGGCCTTTGTCTTGGCGTCTTCATAACCAACGAGGGGCTTCATGATCAGCTTTTCATCCACATCCCATTCATATATGTCTATAAAACTGTCCCCCCTCTCAGCCCCGAAGCGGTATAAATCAACATATGCAAAGTAGTCAAGAACCTTATCCGACCTGCCAAGTCTTTTATAGAACAGCCTCAGATGGAATATCCAGTAGGGGTAGAGAACAAATTTTTCAGGAACGTCTGGTTTGAATATCGTCCTCATGACATTAACCTTCATTTGATGTATCACCTTACTCCACATCAATAGGCGAAATTATAAAGATTATGCATGAATTTTTGTTCAAATTAATGGGACATTTTGGTCCAGAAATGATATATCTTTTCCAATAACTTTATATTAGCAAAGTAACATAATGTAAATTGCTGTACTCCAGTCAGCTTAACTGTTCGGAGGTGTTGTGAAATGGGTCTTAGCGGTGCGGCCTGGGCAACTCTGCTTGTTCCAACACTTTTGGGGATTTTAACAATGTTTCTCTATGGGTTCTGGGACAAGATAAGCGGCAAGGAATATTACGTCGATGATGAGATTCTGGCCTACGACGAAGACCTTATGAAAGCGCTGAAGGAGGAGGGTAAGATATGAACTCTGGGATACTTTTCGGTTTTCTGGTTTACCTGGCCCTTCTGGCGTATATAGGCTGGTGGGCCAACAGATACACCAAGACAGAGGATCAGTATTTTGTCGGCGGCAGAAGGGTTCATGTTCTGGCAGCTACTCTCTCCGATAAGGCCAGTGATTTCTCGGGCTGGTTAATGCTCGGTTATCCCGGTGCGGCTTTTAAAACGGGACTCGGTGCATTCTGGGCGGCAACGGGATGTCTCTTCGGAACCCTGGCGGACTATCTCCTCATAGGACCGAGGCTGAGAATCTACTCGGGTAAATTCAGGGCAATAACTGTCCCGGACTACCTTGAAGCCAGACTCAAAGATACTACGAAACTCATAAGAATTCTGAGCGCCCTGATCATCATAATCTTCATGACTGCATATGTTGCGGCACAGTTCACCGCCGGAGGAAAAACCTTCGCAGAGGGCTTTGGAATAAGCGACAACGCTGGAATCCTGATAACTGTGATAATCCTGACGGCATATGTCATTACCGGTGGTTTCTTTGCCGTTGTATGGACTGATGTTGTCCAGGCAATGTTCATGCTGCTGACTCTGATAATCGTTCCGTTTTTGGCACTATCTGAAATAGGAGGTCTTGAAAAAGCCACACAGGTTATTGGAAGTGCTGCTCCAACCCACCTCCACCCCTTCGGCGGCGCAACGGGATGGGCTGCGATAATCTTTGCTATCGGTTACGCCTCGTGGATTGTCGGTTATCTCGGCCAGCCCCATATTGTCACCCGTTACATGAGTGTTGAAGACCCGAGGAAGCTCAGAAGACCGGGTATATTCATAAGCGGCTTCTGGACAATACTTGTCCTCTGGGGTGCATTCTTTGCTGGATTCCTTGGATTTGCCATGGTCAAGGCTGGAATCCTCCAGGTTAGCGACCCTGAGAAGGTCATCCCGGCAATGGCTGTTGAGCTGATGCCCGGATGGCTCGCGGGCTTTGTAATAGCAGGTATAATTTCAGCAGTCATGAGCACTGCGGATTCCCAGCTTCTCGTGGCCTCATCGGCAATAGCGAGGGACTTTTACCACAAAGTCCTCGGAAAGGAGCTCGGCAAGAAGCAGATGGTCAACATCTCAAGGGTTGTCGTCGCCAGCGTTGCCCTCGTTGGGCTCTGGTTTGCTATAAGCGGGCCGAAGGTCATCTACCAGATGGTTGCAACGGCATGGGGTGGCCTCGCTGTCGGATTCGGCCCGATACTCACGCTGAGCCTGTGGTGGAAGAGGGTCACCAAGGAAGGCGGGATAATCGGTATGGCCTACGGTCTCGTCTCAGAGGTTCTTCTTGAGGCCAAGGTATACGGATGGGCATTCAATCCAAAAGCTCCCGGAATCTTTGGAACGATAGGCGGATGGTTCAACGGCGTTCCGGTGTTCTTCATAAACTTCTTTGTGACACTGATTATCATAATAATAGTTAGCCTGCTTACCAGGCCTCCTGAGGAGGTTGTGAAGCTGCACGAGGAGCTCTTCAGGAAAGTTCCGGTTGAAGGTGCCGGAGGAAAGAGCATCACAGAGACAAGGGCAAAGAGCCAAGTCGAAAATGTCGCGGACTTTGTTATCTCAGCCGGTCTGGTCTGATTCCCCTTTTCTTTAAATTTTGATTCCAGAGCCAGTTCAGATTTGCCTGTGACTGCGGGTTTTCTATACTAAACCAAGGGTTCAAAACCAAATTTGTGCAACCTAATGTTTATAAATCCCAAATCTCAGTAGTTTCCGTAAAATCTTCGGGGTGGTATTATGAGGCCGCTCGATCTCACAGAGAAGGATCCTTCTAAGAAAATCACAATCTATTTTGAGGGAAAAGCCTATGAGGCATATGAGGGGGAGAAAATAGCCGTGGCTCTGCTTGCCAACGGCGTTTACTGGCTCACCACGAGCACGGAGGGGCGGAAGAGGGGAGCTTTTTACTTCGGCCCGCTTCCCATGGTCATAAACGGTGTTAAAAACACAGATGGAAGAAAGACCCCAGCAAAGGAAGGCATGAGAATTGAAAGGCAGAACTACGGGGAGTTTCAGGAGGATGTCCGGATAGATGAAGAGAAGCCTCTTCTGAGGTATGTCGTTGATGTCGCGGTTATAGGTGCCGGCCCCGCCGGGCTGGGTGCTGTTCTTGAAATGCAGGAGCATCTGACCGTTGCCCTTATAGAGGAGAGGAGCTGGCTCGGGGGAGATTTCTGGCTTAAGGGCATCAGACAGGAAGGTTTTGACGGGGAACCGCAGGAAGTTATCAGCGGTATGAGGGCCAAGTTCAACCAGAACGTGCGGCTGCTCCTCAAGACGTCTGCCCTTGGAGTTTTCGACGAGGGGGAATACTTCCTGATTCCAGCCGTTAGGGGGAATCAGCTGATTGAAATACTCGCCAAACGCGTGGTTCTGGCTACGGGAGCTGTTGATAATATTCTTCTGTTTGAGAACAACGACATGCCCGGGGTTTTCAGGAGGGCCTTTGCGCTTGAGGTTATGAACCTGTGGGGCGTTGCTCCGGGCAGGAAAGTGGCCGTTGTCGGGAGCAGGCCTGAAGAGATGACGGTTGAACTTGAGCGCTGGGGCATAGACTATGTTGTCGTTCCGAATCCTAAGAGGGCTGAAGGAAAGGAGAGCGTCGAGAGGCTCATAGACATGAACGGAAACACATATGAGGTTGATGCCGTGATCGTGGCCGACGGCAGAAGGCCCGACATAAACCCCATAACCCAGGCCGGCGGGAGGCTGCGCTTCAGGAGGGGCTACTACATGCCTGTTCTCGATGCATACCACAGAATACGCGAGGGGATCTACGCGGCCGGAAGCGCCGTGAGCATAAAGCCGCACTATGCCAATTACATCGAAGGGAGGCTCGCTGGAGCCAGAATCCTGAAGGAGTTCAGCTTTGATGCCGAGCCCTGCATCTATGAGGAAAAGCTCAGGGAGTATGAACCTGAAGCAGTTCCGCTCCACAGGATTGAGTCCGGTTCGATGAACCTCGAAGACGTTCAGATATGCGGGTGCGATGTTTCTCTGAAGAAGGTGCATGATGCTGTGGAGAGCGGAATAAGTGACCTTCAGATAATCAAGCGGCTGACGCATCTTGCCATGGGCTTCTGTCAGGGGAGATTCTGCCTCTTCAACGGCGCCCTCCTCGTTTCCCAGAAGACTGGAGTTGATATGGCCAGAATAGACCTCCCAGTGGCGCGGCCGCCGATAAAGAACGTGCGCATGAAGGCCGTTGCAAGGAGGGATTGAGATGGCCGAGAGAAGCGAAATCCTCATCATAGGCGGAGGAATAACCGGCGTTGCCCTTGCTCACGAACTTGCGAGAAGGGGAGAGGACGTTGTCCTTTTAGAGAAGCGCTTTATAGGCTCCGGCTCGACATTCCGCTGCGGGACGGGAATAAGGCAGCAGTTCAACGATGAGGCGAACGTCCGGCTAATGAAGCGCTCTGTGGAGCTCTGGAAGCGCTATAGTGAAGAATACGGCTTCTCATTCCAGCAGACTGGCTACCTCTTCCTGCTCTATGACGAGGAGGAGGTTGAAGAATTCAGAAGGAACATAGCCATCCAGAACAGGTTCGGAGTTCCCACGAGGCTTATAACACCGGAGGAAGCGAAGGAGATAGTTCCCCTTCTGGACATCAGTGAGGTTATCGCCGCATCGTGGAATCCGACCGATGGAAAGGCGGATCCCTTCCATTCAACAGCCGCCTTTGCCCTCCATGCAAAGGAGATGGGGGCGAGGCTCTACGAGCGCACTGAGGTCAAGGACATCATAGTCGAAAACGGAGAAATCAAGGGTGTGAAAACCAGCAGGGGGCTCTTCAAAACAGGGATAGTTGTAAATGCGACAAACGCATGGGCAAAGCTCATCAATGCGATGGCCGGGATACGGACGAAGATCCCTATAGAGCCCTACAAGCATCAGGCGGTGATAACCCAGCCGATAAAGCCGGGCTCGATAAACCCGATGGTAATATCCTTCAGGTACGGGCATGCCTATCTGACCCAGACAGCCCATGGAGGGGTAGTGGGCGGCGTTGGATATGAGGAAGGGCCCACCTACGATCTGAGTCCGAGCTATGAGTTCCTCAAGGAGGTTAGCTACTACTTCACCAAGATAATACCCGCCCTCGGAGACCTGCTGATACTGAGGACGTGGGCCGGCTACTACGCAAAAACTCCTGACAGCAATGCTGCCATAGGGCGGATAAATGAGGTGGATGAGTTCTACATTGCCGCCGGCTTCAGCGGTCACGGCTTCATGATGGCCCCTGCAGTTGCAGAGATGATGGCCGACCTGATAACCAAGGGAAGAACCAGCCTGCCGGCGTGGTGGTTCGATCCATACCGCTTTGAGCGCGGGGAGCTGAGAACCACAGCCATCCAGATGGGATAAGGCCGCAGGTGCCCGTTGTCCTTGAATACCCCTCCTCCTTTTTCCGGAGGCAGCACTAATGATGCGCGCTTCACAGCAGAAAGGCTGGCGGGCCCGGCGGGATTCGAACCCGCGACCTTCGCCTCCGGAGGGCGACGCTCTATCCTGACTAAGCCACGGGCCCTCAGGATATATTCCGGGAGAGAGGTTTAAAAATCTAAGCCCTATCCTATTCCAGTTGATGTTTCTTAGGCAATTGCCGAAAGGTTTATAACAATGGACGAAAAATTTCCTACTATGTTGGAGAAAGAGAAGGAAGCCCTTGCCAAAAGGATAGCAGGTGAGATAACCCTTTCGGCAGACCCCGGGAAGACCATGCGCAAATGGAGGGAAATCTTTGGAACAAGCCAGACAGAGCTGGCAGAATTTCTTGGAGTTTCCTCATCGGTTATAAGCGACTATGAAGGCGGCAGAAGGAAAAGCCCCGGGGCTTCAACTATAAGGAAGTTCGTCGAGGCCCTCCTTGAGATTGATGAGAAGCGCGGGGGCAACGTCATAAGGGCATTCAGCAAGACCATAGGAAGCGAGTTTCCGACGAGCGCAATCCTCGACATAAGGGAGTTTGCCCTGCCCGCAACCGTTAAGGACATCGTTGATGCTGTTAAAGGCGAGGTTGTGGCAAACCTCGATCTGATTGACCGCAGGATTTACGGATACACGGTTATAGACAGCATTCAGGCCATCCTTGAGATGAGCGCCGAGGAGTTCCTCAAGCTCTACGGCTGGACGACAGAGAGGGCCCTCGTTTTCACCAAAGTTACCACCGGGAGGAGCCCGATGATTGCGATAAGGGTTCAGGGCCTCAAGCCTGCAGTCGTCGTCCTTCATGGTGTTAAAAACCTTGATCAGCTTGCAGTAAAGCTGGCCGAGAGGGAGAGGGTTCCTCTGGTCATCTCCCATGTGGAGAACGAAAACGACCTGATAAACAGCCTCAGAAGACTCGTTGAAAAGAAAGAGAAAGAGCTTTAGAGTTCCTTCTTTCTCCAGATTCCCCCTTCAGCGAGCTTCGTTAGCCTGTCCCTCATGTGAATCAGGACAGAGCTCAGAATCTTCCCGTTGTCATAGCTCTCCACGATTCTCTCCAGATCCCCTCTGGGAAGCTTCTTCATTTCCTCTGCAAGCTGTATCATGCGGGGATAGGCCCTGATGATGTTGTCGACGATTGTTATGTCAGCCATTCTGGCGCTCCTGGACAGCGGATTCAGATCAACCGTAACGACGAACTTCCCCATAGCCACCAGCGCCTCAGTCCTGTCCCCGTCCTCAAGGGGGACGAGAACAACGTCCGCCTTCCAGATTCCCTCTTCGTCAACCTTTCCGCGCTCGCTTTCAAGATTTGGGATTCTCCTCGTCGGATTTATTCCGAGAAGCTCAATATCCTGGTCGTATTTTCTCAGCTCCTCAGCTATTGCCCTGACGCGCTCTTCGGTGCGGTAGAAAAGGTTTATCTCAAGCCGGGCGTTGAGGGCTTTGGCAAGTTTGATTGTCTCTTCAGGGACGAGAGCTGCCACGTTGCCATTTACAGAGACCACAGGGTGCTCAGCAAGGAGGAATTTTGCCACCGCGGCCTTCATTGCTTCTTCAGCAGGTTTAACTGTTTTTTCGCCGATCAGGTAGTCAAACGCCTCCCCCCTGCCGTGAGCTATCATCCCCGCTCTGGCGAGGATGCCCTTCTCCATTGCCTCCTCAAGCCTGTGCCTGTAGTAGAGGCTCCAGTACCGGGGGTGGGACTTGGGAACCATAAATCTCGCCATTACCACGACCTCCTCCTGTCTCCGATAAAGAACTTCATGAAGCCTGAAAACTCCTCTCCCCTGAAGTCCTCATACAGCCTCTCAGTTTCCTCCGGGGAGAGCCATTCTATGTCCTCGGGTATTCCCTCGTGGAACATGTAGTGAATCTCGTTTTCTTTTCTGGCCACCGTCAGGGTGTATATCCTCTTGCCCAGACTCCGGGCGATTTTAATCTCCTCAACCACAAGGGAGGTGAATTTTCCAATTATCGCAACTGCAACAAAAACTTCGGCGTCCTTTATCATGTGGCTGGTTCCCTTGAGGCCGTATCTGGAAGGGAGGATGACATTGGTGGAGTTCAGCTTTTCCTCGATTATCTCCAGAACGGCTTTTTCAGTCTGGGTGTGGTAGAGTATCGTAGGCTCGCTGAGATAGACAAGAGGCCCTCGCTTCTCCTTCCTTCTTTTAAAAATTCCAAACATGGAACCACCTCAGTTGGGGATAAAACGTCTTCATCACTCCGTAGGGATGACACTCATCATCGGTTCTCGATTATCATTAAAACGAGCTTTTTAAAAGGGTTATGGACGAGCTTTTTATATGAAGCCCAAGGGAAAACTGATGCCGAGCATAAATCTGGACGGCAGGGAGGTTAGATACGAGCTGGTCAGACGGCCCGTGAAATACCTGAGGATTTATGTGATGCCTGAGGGCTATCTCCGTATTGTCTCGCCGACGGAAGACGTCGAGGCCTTTATCAGGA